>NZ_JBHYXZ010000041.1:34713-60119 GCF_042752395.1 Actinosynnema sp. NPDC059335
GAGTCGAGGCCGTGAACACCACCACCGCCCCCCCCCCCGCCCCGTGCCCCCCCCCCCCCCCACCAGGCGGGGGCCACGCGACACCCCACCGTGGGCGCGGTGCTGGTGACCCACGACCGGGGGACCCTGCCGATCGCGCCCGGCGCCGCCGTCGCCGTCGTCGGGCGGTTCGCCGCCGAGGCGCGCTTCCAGGGTGGCGGCAGCTCGCACGTGAACCCGACCCGCGTCGACACCGCACTCGACGCGATCCGAGCGTTGAGCACACCCGTCAGCTACGCGCGCGGGCTCGACGACAATGCCGTGGAGATCGCCCGCGAGGCGGAGGTGACGGTCGTCTTCGCCGGGTTGAAGGAGTCCGACGAGTCCGAGGGCTACGACCGCGACACCATCGACCTGCCGTCGGACCAGGTGGACCTGATCCGGGCGGTCGCGGCGGTCAGCCGGCGGACCGTCGTCGTGCTCTCGCACGGCGGGGTCGTCTCGCTCGAAGGCTGGCACGACGAGGTCGACGCGATCCTGGAGGGCTGGCTGCTCGGCCAGGCCGGCG
Source organism: Actinosynnema sp. NPDC059335 (assembly GCF_042752395.1). Lineage (NCBI taxonomy): Bacteria > Bacillati > Actinomycetota > Actinomycetes > Pseudonocardiales > Pseudonocardiaceae > Actinosynnema > Actinosynnema sp. NPDC059335. The sequence goes on from NZ_JBHYXZ010000041.1 coordinate 35,261, forward strand.
GCGCCGCCGTCGCGGACCTGCTGTTCGGCATCGCCAACCCCTCCGGCCACCTCGCCGAGACCATCCCGGTCCGCCTGCGGGACAACCCGAGCTACTTCAACTTCCCCGGCGAGCAGGGGCACGTCCGCTACGGCGAGGGCGTGCTCGTCGGCTACCGCTACTACGAGACCGCCGAGGTCCCGGTCCGGTACCCGTTCGGCCACGGCCTGTCCTACACCACGTTCGGGACGAGCGACCTCACCGTCACCACCACCGGGGACGACAGCGCGACGGTCTCGGTGACCGTGACGAACACCGGTTCCGTCGCGGGCAAGCACGTCGTGCAGGTCTACGTCGCGACCACGGCCGGCCCGGTCCGCCGCCCCGCCCGCGAACTCCGCGCGTTCACCAAGGTCGCGCTGGAACCGGGCGAGTCGCGCAGGGTGGAGCTGTCCCTCGGCCGCCGGGCCTTCGCCTACTACGACATCGAGCTGCGCCGGTGGGTGGTCGCCCCCGGCGACTACACCGTCCAGGTCGGCGAGAGCGCCGCCGTGGTCGTGGCGCAGGAGCGGATCACGCTCGTCGGGGACGTGATCGAGCGCGAGCTGAGCCTGGACTCACCGGTCGAGGAGTGGTTCGGCCACCCGGTGGTCGGCCCGCTGATCACCCGCACCCTCACCGAGGCCATGACCGAGGAGCAGGCGCGGCAGGCGGAGACCTCGTCGGACTCGCTGCGCATGGTCGCCTCGCTGCCGATGGGCCAGTTCGTCCACTTCCTGACCCTGAGCGGCGCGCACCTGCCCCCCGACGCCCTGGCCGATCTGGTCGAGATCAGCAAGACCCGCGTCGCGCCTTCCGTGAACCACGCGGCGGAAGGGGTCTCCCGGTGACCACACCCACGCGTCCGCGCACGCACGTGGGCGGCTGCGAAACCCACCGGCCGTTCGACGCCGGCCGCCCCGTCTCCACGAAGTGAGGTCGCACGTGCGAAGCAAGCGGACCCGTGTCCTCCTCACCGGAGCCACGGGCAACTGGGGTCGCGCGGTCCTCGACGAGTTCCGCGAACGGGCCGACCGCGTCGAGGTCGTGGCACTGGTCCTGCCCGGCAGGCGTGACACCGAGGTGGTCCGCCGCTACGAGGACATGGAGAACCTCCAGGTCGTCCACGGCGACCTGACCGACTACGACGCGGTCGAGCGCTGCGTGCGCGGCGCGGACTTCGTGCTGCACGTCGGCGCGGTGGTCTCGCCCTTCGCCGACGACCACCCCGACCTGGCCCACCGGGTCAACGTGGGCGGCATCCGCAACATCGTCCGCGCCGTGCGCGCCCAACCCGACCCGGCCCGCACCGCCGTCGTCGGCATCGGCTCGGTCGCGCAGACCGGTGACCGCAACCCGCCCCACCACTGGGGGCGCGTCGGCGACCCGCTGCGCGTCTCCCGCTACGACGAGTACGGGCAGACCAAGGTCGTCGCGGAGAAGGAACTGGTCGACTCCGGCCTGCCCCGGTGGGCGTGGCTGCGCCAGACCGGCATCTTCCACCCCGGCATGCTCCGGATCCGCGACCCGATCATGACGCACTCCACGCTCGGCGGCGTCATGGAGTGGGTCTCGGTCGAGGACGCCGCCCGGCTGCTGGCCAACCTCTGCGAACCCGACGTGCCCGAGGAGTTCTGGGGCGGGATCCACAACATCGGCGGCGGCGAGGCGTGGCGGCTGACCAACTGGCAGCTCCAGGAGCGCATCGGCGCGGCGCTCGGTGTCGGCGACCCGAGGCGCTGGTACGACCGGAACTGGTTCGCCACCCGCAACTTCCACGGCCAGTGGTACACCGACTCCGACCGGTTGGAGGAGCTGGTCCCGTTCCGCGGCGACAGCTTCGACGCCGCCCTGGACCGGGCCCTGCGCGCCAACCCCTCGTTGGCGATGGCGGGTCGGGTGCCGGCGTGGGTGGTGAAGAACCTCGTGATGAGGCCGCTCACCCGGAAGCAGCGGGGCACGATGGCCTACGTCCGCGACGGGGACGAGGAGGCGATCGCGGCCTACTACGGCTCCCGCGCGGAGTTCGAGGCCATCGGCGGCTGGGACACCTTCCGGCCCGTCGAGCCGGACCGCGTGCCCTCCTACCTCGACCACGGCTACGACGAGGACAAGGACCCCGCCCGGTGGACGGCGGCGGACTACCGCGACGCCGCCGCGTTCCGCGGGGGAGAGCTGGTCTCGTCCGACGTGGTGCAGGGCGACGTCGCCACCCCGCTCTCGTGGCGGTGCGCGTTCGGCCACGGGTTCACCGGCAGCCCCCGCCTGATCCTCACCGCGGGGCACTGGTGCCCCGAGTGCGTCAAGGACGTCGCCGGCTACCCCCGGCAGGCCGAGCGCAACGCCTTCCTCGCCCAGCTCGAACCCGCCGACGCGCCGCACGACCCGGTATCGGGGTGACCCGGACTCCCGCTCAGTGGAACACCGGCCACCGGGCCGGGCGCCCGGCGGCTCTACTGCGCTCGTCGCGACACACCACTACCCGGAGGTTCCATGAACGACGGTGGGCGGTTGACGTTCGTCAAGGTCGTCGTGGACGACCTCGACGCGCAGGCCGGGTTCTACCGCTCCGTCCTCGCGCTGGCGGCCGTGCACCGGCTGTCCGGCGGTGAGGGCGAGGGCCGCTACGAGCAGGTCGTGCTCGCCGGGGCCGGTGCGGGGCCGACCGTGCTGCTGGTGCGCTACCCCGACCGGGTCGTGCCGCCGGCGGGCGAGGCCGTGCTCGGCTTCGGCGTCGCCGACGTCGACGAGGTCGTGCGCGCCGCCGTGGCGGCCGGGGGCTCCGTGCGGGTCGGGCCCAGGGCGCTGCCCGGCACCGGGATGCGGGTGGCGGTGGTGACCGATCCGGAGGGGCACGCGCTGGAGCTGGTGCAGGGCTCGTGAGGGCTGTCGCGACGACCACGACGCACGGGAAGAGGACGACGATGTTCGATCTGTCGGGCCACGCGGCCCTGGTCACCGGAGCCGGTCGGAACGCGGGCGCGGGCATCGCCCGCTGCTTGGCCGCACGCGGTGCGGCGGTGGCGGTCAACGACCTGGTCGCGGAGCGGGCCGAGGCGGTCGCGGAGGAGATCGCGGCGGCCGGTGGCGCGGCGGTGGCGGTGCCGTTCGACGTCACCGACCGCGAGGCGGTCAAGGACGCCGTGGCGCGCGCTCGCGCGGGGCTGGGGCGGTCCGTGGACATCATGGTGCACAACGCCGGCATCGCCGCCGACTTCGGGCAGGGGCACTTCCGCACCCTCGACCCGGGCCGGTGGCGCGCACCGATCGAGATCAACCTGTTCGGCGCGATGAACTGCGTCTCGGCGGTCGTGGACGACATGTGCGAAGCCGGGTGGGGGCGCATCGTGCAGATCTCCTCCGGCGCCGCCCGCACGGGCTCCGACCAGGGCCTGTCGCTCTACGGGGCGGGCAAGAGCGGGGTGGAGGGCTTCATGCGGCACCTGTCGCAGGAGCTGGCGCCCTCCGGTGTCACGGTCAACACGCTGGCCCTGGGGCTCCAGACCAACGCCGCCGGGGCGGCCACCGAGGTGTTCGCGCGGAAGATCCCCACCCGCCGGCTGGGCACGCCCGAGGACGTCGGCGCGGCCGTGGTCTACCTGGCCTCGGAGGAGGCGTCCTGGCTGACGGGGCAGATCCTCGACCTCAACGGCGGCAGCGTCACGTCCTGACCGGCGGGTGGGCGGAGCCGGTGCGCCGTCACCGCCCACCCGGCCGCGCACCGTACGGTGGTGCGGATCGTGAGGAGTGCCCATGCCCGCCAGGAGGAGCGCCGACACCGCGGACCAGGCCGTGTCGCGCGTGGTCGACGGCATCAAGCGGATGATCGTCTCCGGTGACCTGCTGCCGGGTCAGCAGATCCGGCAGGAGCAGATGGCCGCCGTGCTCGGGGTGAGCCGGTTGCCGGTGCGCGAGGGCCTGCGGCAGTTGGTGGCCGACGGGCTGGTGGCGCACGAGCACAACGTGGGCTTCGCCGTGGCGCGGTTGAGCCGCCCGGAGTTCGACCAAGTCTACCTGATGCGGCGGCTGCTGGAGACCGAGGTGATCCGCAGCCTGCCGCGCCCGGACCCCGCGCGGCTGGACCGGATCGGGTCGCTCGCCGAGGACGTCGAACGGGCCGCCGCCGATCTGGACCTGCCCCGGATGAGGGAGGCCAACAGCGCCTTCCACCAGGCGATCTTCGGGCTGAGCGCGCTGAACCTGGTGGTCGCGGAGATCAACCGCATCTGGACGTGGGCGTTGCCGTACCACGCGGTGTACCTCTACGACGAGGCCGCGCGGGCACGCATCCTCGCCGAGCACCGGGACATGCTTGCCGCGTTGGGCTCGGGCGACCTGGAACGGCTGGTCGAGCTGATGGACACCCACCGGGCGGGCTCGGAGGCGCGGCTGTCGTTGATGTTCGGGGCGGGCGCGGTTCCCCGACCGTCGGCCGGGTGAGGCGTCCACTCAGCGGAACGGCGGATACAGGATTGGATCCAATTTCCTAGGCTGGCCCGGACCCCGAGAGAGGAGTCCGGGTGACAGCCACGATCGACCTCGCCGCCCACCGCCCCGGCGACGCGGAGCTGAGGCTCCGGGACGAGGTGCGGCACTTCCTCGACGACGAGCGCGCCGCCGGGGCGTTCCGCCCGCGCGGCGACGCCTGGATGTCCGCCGCCGACCCCGCCTTCAGCAGGCGGCTCGGCGCGCGCGGCTGGCTGGGCATGACCCTGCCCGCCCGCTACGGCGGCCACGACCGCTCCCCGCTGGAGCGCTTCGCGGTGGTCGAGGAGCTGCTGGCGGCGGGCGCGCCGGTCGCCGCGCACTGGATCGCCGACCGCCAGACGGCCCCCTCGATCCTGCGCAACGGCACCGAGGAGCAGCGGCTCCGGTACCTGCCGGGCATCGCCCGCGGCGAGTGCTTCTTCGCCATCGGCATGAGCGAGCCGGACGCGGGTTCCGACCTGGCCGCCGTGCGCACCCGCGCCCGCGAGGTGGCCGGCGGCTGGGAGATCACCGGCGCCAAGCTGTGGACCACCGGCGCGCACTTCGCCCACGCGATCGTCGTGCTCGCCCGCACCGACGGCGCACCCGGCGACCGGCACGCCGGCCTGTCGCAGTTCGTGGTGGACCTGCCGCACCCGGCGGTGCGCGTCCGGCCCATCACGACGATCGACGGCGAGCACCACTTCAACGAGGTCGTCCTCGACCACGCCGTCGTCCCGGCCGGCGCGCTGCTGGGCGAGCGGGGCGCCGGCTGGCGGCAGGTCGTCGCGGAGCTGGCGCACGAGCGCTCCGGGCCCGAGCGGTTCCTCAGCACCGCACCGCTGCTCCAGGCGTGGGCGTCGGGGCTGCGCGAGGGCGACCCGGTGGCCGCCCGCGAGGTCGGGAGGCTCACCGCCCGCGCCTGGGCGTTGCGGCAGCTCTCGCTGGCCGTGGCCGCCGCGCTGGCGGCGGGCCGATCCCCCGAGGTGGCCGCGGCGCTGGTCAAGGACCTCGGATCCCGCTTCGAGGGCGACGTCGTGGAGACGGTGCGGCGGGTGGCGGGCGTCGAGCCCCGACCCGGCGCGGACGGACTCGCGGGGCTGCTCGCCGAGGCGATCCCGCGCACGCCGGCGTTCACCCTGCGCGGCGGCACGAACGAGATCCTGCGGTCCGTCGTGGCCCGCGGTCTGGGGGTCCGGTGAGCGACGAGCTGCACGAGGAGATCCGCGCCGCCGTCGGCGCGATCCTCAAGGGACGCACGACGGGCGGCTTCGACGCCGCGCTGTGGCAGGACCTGGCCGACACCGGCTTCCACCTGCTGGGCGTGCCCGAGGAGGTGGGCGGCAGCGGCGGGGGGCTGCGCGACCTCGCCGTCGTGGTCGACCTCGTCGCCCGCCACGCCGCCGGGGCGCCGGTCGCCGAGTCGGCGTTCCTGGCCGGGTGGCTGCTGGCCCGGGCCGGTCTGGAGGTGCCCGGTGGTCTGGTCGTGGCCTCGCTCGACGTGGTGAAGGCGCACCGGCGCGGCGGTCCGCCGCGGCTGTCGGGCCGGGCCGCCGTGCCGTGGGCGCGGCACGCCGACCACGTCGTCACCCTCGCTTGGGACGGCGACGACCTGTGCGTGGCCGTGGTGCCGGTCGGCGAGGTCGAGCAGGCGGAGAACCTCGCCGGGGAACCGCGGGACACCGCGGTGCTCCACGACGTCGAGGCCGTCGCCTCCGCGCCGGTCGGGATCGACGCCGACGAGCTGCGGCTGAGGGGCGCGCTGGTGCGGTCGGTGCAGCTGGCGGGCGCGGCCCGCGCGGTGTTGGAGTCCGCCCGGCGGCACGTCGCCGAACGCGAGCAGTTCGGCCGCCCGCTGGCCCGCTTCCAGGCCGTGCAGCAGCACCTGGCCGCGCTCGCGGCGGAGGTCACCGCCATGCGGATCGCCGCCGACGCCGCGCTGCTCGCGGTCGAGGCGGACGACCGGGCCGAGGTCGCCGTGGCCGCCGCCAAGGCCACCACGTCGGCCGGCGCGCACGTCGTGGCCACGATCGGGCACCAGCTGCACGGTGCGCTCGGCTACTCCGCCGAGCACCACCTCGGTGCGGCGACCGCGCGGCTGTGGTCGTGGCGCGAGGAGTTCGGCAACGAGGCCCACTGGCAGGACCGGCTGGCCGCCGCCGTGGCGGAAGAAGGCTCGTGGTGGGCGACGGTCAGCGGGGGCGCCCGGTGAGCGGGGGAGCGCTGCGCGGCCTGAAGGTGCTGGACCTGAGCCGGGTGCTGGCCGGGCCGCTGTGCACGCAGATGCTCGCCGACCACGGCGCCGAGGTGGTCAAGGTCGAACCCCCGGCGGGCGACGAGACCCGCCGCTGGGGACCGCCGTTCGTGGACGACGAGCAGACCACCAGCGCCTACTACCAGGGGCTCAACCGCAACAAGGCCAACATCGTGCTCGACCTCAAGGTCGGGCGGGCCCGCGAGGTGGTGCTCGACCTCATCGCCGGCGCGGACGTGGTCGTGGAGAACTTCAAGGCCGGGACCATGGAACGCTGGGGCCTGGGCTACGAGTCGCACCTGGCCGCGCGGTTCCCGCGCCTGGTGTACTGCCGCATCACCGGCTACGGCGTGGACGGCCCGCTGGGCGGGGAACCGGGCTACGACGCGGTGCTCCAGGCCCACGGCGGGCTGATGAGCGTCAACGGCGAACCGGACGGCGACCCGCTGCGCGTCGGTGTGCCGATCGTGGACATCACCGCCGCGCACCAGGCGTTCGCCGGCGTCCTGCTGGCCCTGACCGAGCGGGCGGTCAGCGGGCGCGGGCAGCTGGTGGACATCACGCTGATCGACGCCGTGGTGTCGCTGATGCACCCGCACTCCGCCGCCCACCTGGCCTCCGGGGCGGTGCCGGTCCGCACCGGGGCCGCGCACCCGACCGTCGCGCCGTACCAGGTGTTCCGCACCGCGCGCGGCGGCAGCCTGTTCGTGGCCGCCGCCAGCGACGCCCACTTCGCCGCGCTCACCGACGTGCTCGGCCGGCCCGACCTGGCCGGGGACGGGAGGTTCCTGCGCAACCGGGACCGCGTCGAGCACCGCGCCGAGCTGCTGGCCCTGCTCGAACCGCTGTTCCGCGCCCGGGACGCCGACGAACTGGCCGAGGCGCTGCGGGGGCGTGGGGTGCCCGCGAGCCCGGTCAACGACGTCGCCGCCGCGCTGGCCGCGCCGCAGGTGCGGCACCGGGGCATGGTGGTCTCCGACGGCGACTACCGGGGGATCGGCGTGCCGATCAAGCTCGGCCGCTCGGCCTCGGCGCCGCCCCGCGCCCCCGCCGCCCGGGGAGCGGACACCGAACGCGTCCTGGCCGCCCACGGCTACGGGGCCGACGACGTCGCGGCGCTGCGCGAGTGCGGGGCGCTCGGCTGAGGGTCATCGCACGGCCGCGCCCGCCAGCACCATCCGCAATGCGTCGCGCAGCAGCGAGTCCAGGTCCTCGTCGGAGCCGGACGTGATCCAGTGCTCGAAGACGTGCCGGGTGGCGTGCACGACCAGGTAGGCGGGCAGCGTGCGGTGCAGCGGGTGCCCGCCCGCCGGCAGGCGCCGGTCGAGGTACCCGGCGATCACCTCGCACAGCTCCCGGTCGGCCTCCTGCCAGCGCAGCCGGTACTCCGGCGTGGTCACCATCAGCGTGAGGAACCGCCGGTCGAACTCGCTGATCCGGCCGCCGGGCATGGCGGCGGTCCAGGCCGCGACGAGGGCCTCGACCGGGTCGGTGGTGTCCGGGACGTCCCGCAGCGCGTTCGCGACGGCCTCGGCGGTGGCGCGGAACAGCGGGCGCACCACGTCCTCCTTGACCGGGAAGTGGCGGTGGAACGTGCGCGGGGAGATGCCGGCGGCCTCGGCGATGCGCTCGACCTTCGCCGAGGTGTCGCCGTCGGCCACGAAGATCTCCATCGCGGCGCGGGCGATCGCGGCGCGCAGCTCCTCGGCACGCCGCTCGGTCAGCGTCGGGCGCTCACCCCTCGGCACGTCCACACCCCTTCGCAAGCCCGGTACCTGGCCAAACAGCACTGGATTCAGGATCGTATGCGGAAATTGGACACGATTTGTTTACACGATGACCGGGTGCGGCTAGGCTCACACCTGTCAGTTTCTGCCACATCGGCAGATTGTGCAACAAGGCGATGTCGCCGGGAGGCGCCGATGACGACGGCCCGGGGCCACGACGCGCCCACCGCGATGATCGACCGGGTGGCCTCCCTGCTCCAGGTCTTCGACGGCGGCCACCGGTTCACCCTGGCCGAGGTCTCCCGGCGCGCGGGGCTGCCCCGCTCGTCGGCGCACCGCATCCTCGGCCGCCTGGTCGACCTCGGCTGGATCGAGCGCCGGGGCTTCGAGTACGCGTTGGGCATCCGCATGTTCGAGCTGGGGTCCCAGGTCGTGCGCCGCGACGGCGTGCACCAGGCCGCCCTGCCCCACATGCACGCCCTGCACCGCTCGACCGGGTTGACCGTCCACCTCAGCGCCCTGCAGTCGGGGGACGTGCTGCACCTGGAACGCATCGGCGGCTGGCCGGAGAAGGGCGAGGGCTGGCGGCTGGGCGCCCGGCAACCCGCCGTGCACTCGGCCGCGGGCCGCGCCCTGCTCGCCCAGCTCGACGACGCCGACTGGCCCGCCCTGTCCTACCCCGCACCCGCCACGCCCGGCGGGGTCCGCACCGAAGCCGACCTGCGCCGCGAGATCGACCGGGTCCGCGACCGCGACGGCGTCGCCGTGGACGCCGAAGGCTGCTCCGCCGGCGTCACGGCGGTCGCCGCCGCCATCGGCCCGGCCGAGGGCGGGCTGTCCGCGGCCCTGTCGCTGTGCGGACCCGCGACCGCCGTCCCCGTCGACCGGGCCGTCGCCGCCGTGCGCCGGGCCGCCACCGACATCTGGTACGCCGCCTCCGGCGTGACCCGCCTGCGCGGGCGGCCCACCCGCCCCGTCCACGCGACCCTGCCGCTCGCCGACGCGCTGACCGCCCTCGCCCGCGGTTGACCCGCGCACCCGTCGCTTCGACCCACCACGAGGAACCGGTGTCCCGATGACCGTGATCGCCCACGACCAGCCCACCTACGTCGTCTCGCCCGTGACCGGCGTCGACCCGGACGCCCTGGCCGCCGCCGTCGACGCCGCCGAGCCCGGCGCCCTGCTCGCCGCCCTGGTGCACCTGACCGGGGACACCGCGCTCGTCGACGAGTTCGAGGCCGAGCTCGCCGGCCACCGCGCCGCGGCCGGCGCGGCGTGGTCGGGCGAGTACCCGGAGGAGATCGCCGCCGAGGTCCGCGCCCGCGCCCGCCGCCTGCTGGGCACCTCGCTCGTGCCGCGCCTGGGCGTCCCCGACGACGAGCTGTTCCGCCGGCTCGCCGGCGTCTGCGCCAACGACACGGTGGACGCCGAGTACGTGGCCCACCTGCGCGAGCAGGCCGGGTTCGAACCCGCCCGCCGCGTGGTGCCCACGACCCGCCGCCCGCCGGAGGACTTCACCGTCGCCGTCATCGGCTCGGGCATGATCGGTCTCAACGCCGCGATCAAACTCGGCGAGGCCGGGTTCCGCTACCACGTGTTCGAGAAGAACGACGACCTCGGCGGCACCTGGTCGCGCAACACCTACCCCGGCGCGGCGGTCGACACCCCCAGCCACTTCTACTCGTACTCGTTCGAGCTGAACCCGAGCTGGTCGAAGTACTACCCGACCGGGCCCGAGTACCTGGCGTACCTGCGCGGCGTGGCCCGCAAGTACGACCTGCACCGCCACATCTCCTTCTCCACCGAGGTGCTCGGCTGCGCCTGGGACGAGGCCGACCGGGCGTGGACGCTCACCGTGCGCGGCCCGGACGGCGCGACGCGCACCCACCGCGCGAACGCCGTGGTCACGGCCACCGGCGTGCTCAACGCCGCCTCGATCCCCGACATCCCCGGCGCGGAGACCTTCCGCGGCGAGATGATGCACACCGCGCAGTGGCGGCCCGAGGTCGACCTGACCGGCAAGAAGGTCGTCGTCCTCGGCGCGGGCTGCACCTCGGTGCAGGTCGTGGCCGCCGTGGTCGACCAGGTCGAGGCGCTGCACGTCGTGGCGCGCCAGCCCCACTGGGTCATCCCCGAGCGCGCTGTCGCCGCCGACGTCCCCGAGGGCGCGCGGTGGGCGCTGGAGAACATCCCCTACTACCACCAGTGGTTCCGGCTCAAGTCCTACTGGTGGGCCGCCGACAAGGGCTGGCCGATCGCCCGCATCGACGACGACTGGTATGCGACCCACGTCTCCACGTCCCCGGCCAACGACGCGGTCATGCAGGTCTGCCTGGACCACCTGGAACGCTCCTTCGCCGACCGGCCGGACCTCAAGGAGAAGCTGACCCCGGACTTCCCGCCGTTCGCCAAGCGCATCGTCAAGGACCCCGGCTTCTTCGAGGCGGTCAAGCGCGACCACGTCACCGTGCACCGCGCGGCGTTCCGCGAGATCCGCCCCGACGGGGTGGTCACCACCGAGGGCGGGTTCATCGAGGCCGACGTCATCATCTGGGCCACCGGCTTCAAGCTGGAGTACCTGGGTTTCCTCGACGTCGTCGGCCGCGACGGGCTGACGCTGTCCGAGGCGTGGGCCGACCAGGACCCGCGCGCCTACCTGGGCATCACCGTCCCCGGCTTCCCCAACTTCTTCGTCACCGCCGGCCCCAACGCCGCCCCCAACCACGGCGGCGGCCACAACGTCACCAGCGAGGAACACGTCCACTACGTCGTGGAGAGCCTGCAGTACCTGGTGGAGAACGACCTCGCCGCGATGGAGCCGACCCGCGAGGCCACCGACGACTACAACCGCCGCGTGGACGAGTCGCTGGACAGGACCGTGTGGCAGCACGGCGGCACCGCCAACGGCTACTACCGCAACAAGAACGGACGGGCGTGGGTGACCTGCCCGTGGCGGCTGGTCGACTACTGGACCATGCTGCGCGCCCCGGAGCCGAGGGATTACGCGTTCACCTGTCGAGGAGCGAACTGACCGGACCGTCGACGCAGGGCGGGTGCCGGTGCCCTGAGAACTGGACACCGGCACCTTGGCACCCAGTGTCAGGAGCCGTGCTTCAGTGCTCCGTTGATCTTGTCGAACAGGCGCTCGGCGCGCCCGAGGACAGCGGGAGTGAGCTTGGGCAGGAAGTCCGCCTGCTCCCGGAGCAGTACGGCGGCTGGCCTGTAGTGGTTGAACCGGCCGCCGGCGATGTCGTGCTGCCGGAAGTACGCCTCGAAGCGGCGGACGATGCGGGGGTCCTTGCCGTTGAGGTCGGCGGCGGTGATCGGCTTGGGCAACTGGGCGGCGTAGGCGCGGTTGACCAGGTCGAGATAGAAGTCTGCCTCGAAGAGATCCTCGATGTCGGCGTCACCGGTGCCGGTGAACTCGCCCACCTCGACCAGGCCATTGCGGGTCAACTGACCGTTGTCGCGCAGCCGCTGGACAGCCTGGACGTCCTTGGTGCTGGAGTCGACGAGGACCGCGACGTTGAGCTTGTTCGCGCCGAGCAGCGTGGCGAACGTCGACAGCTTTCCTGCTCCGCCGATGGGCGCCTTGACCCACTGAGGGTCGAGGCCGCTCTGGCCTTCGGACTCGACGGCGTCGCTGAGGACGTCGAGGTAGATCAGGTCGCTGGGGCCCTCCAGCAGCAGGGTGTTCTCACCGACGAATAGCGTCTGGGTCATCTCGATGCCCATCGCGGCCAACAGCGGGAACGCCGTGTCGGAGTCCGCCTTCAGGATGTCGGACGAGACCTTCGTGCCGACCTTGTCGTGGTCGACGACGGTGCGGACCCGGTGCAGGCTGCGCGGAGACACCATGAACGGTGAGTGCGTGGTGTAGAGGACCTGGTGCTTCGGTGCCAGCCGCTTGTCGATGAGCTTGAGCAGGTCCTCCTGCGCTCGCCCGTGCAGCGACAGGCCGGGTTCGTCCAACAGCAGGATGAGGTCGCTGTCCTCGGCCTCCTCCAGCTTGTTGAAATAGGCGAGGAAGCTGAAGAACCACACAAACCCGCGGGAGCGGTCGTCGAAGGGGACCGACACCCGGTGTCGCTGGTTGCGCACGCGGATCTGCAGGATGGGAGGCTGGTTCAGCGGCGGCTGCGCCCCCTCCTCGACCGGCAAGATCTCGAGTTTGACCTCCAGGTCGGTGTTCTGCGACCAGTACTCGAACACCTCGTCGGAGATGACGTTGCCGGAGTTCTCCAACTCCCTGATCAGCCGTTCGTGTCGATCCGTCTGCTGGAAGTCCCGCAGCGTCACCCCGGCCATGTCCAGCAGGCTGAGCAGCGCCAGTTCGCCACGTTCCAGCGTGCCGTTGTTCCGCCGGTTGACCAGGTCCGGGATCGACACCTTGCCCGGCATGACGTCGTAGTCGCCGTAATAGACGAACTTGGGCATGAGTCGGTGGCCGTAGGCGTCGATCAGGTGAAGGCCGACGTCCTCTTTCCGCCAGTTCCTGATCCGTTCGGCCAACCTGGTGGCTGCGGATGGCGGTTCCTCGATCTCGTCGAGAGCGGTGAGCAATTCCGCGACCGTGGTGGCTTGGTCGACGTCTGCCGCCGCACCCGGGGCGAGGTCCAAGTCGGCACGCAGGTGCTTGACGATCGCGGCCTCGTCATACCGGTGGTAGTAAGACCACGTCTCACGTGGCCAGTTTCGTGAGTCGTTTGAAGCAGGTCAGGGCTGCGGCGAGGGTGAGGAGGCCGCAGTAGTTGTCGGCGTGGCGTTCGTAGCGGACCGTCAGGCGGCGGTAGCCGGTCAGCCATGAGATGGTGCGTTCGACGACCCAGCGGTGACGGCCAAGCCGCTGGGAGGAGTCGATGCCCTTGCGTGCGATGCGCGGGATGATGCCGCGACCGCGTAACCATCGGCGGAGGTCGTCGATGTCGTAGGCCTTGTCGGCGTGCAGCTTCGCAGGCCGGAACCGGCGCGGCCCGCGGCGCGACCGGATACGCGGAATGGCCATCAGCATGGGCTTGAGCGCCTGGCTGTCGTGCAGGTTCGCGGCCGAGACGCCGACGGCCAACGGCAGTCCGGCGCGGTCGGACACGACGTGGATCTTCGAGCCCGGCTTGCCGCGGTCGACCGGGTTCGGACCGGTCATCCCGCCCCCTTTTTCGCCCGGACCGAGGCGGCGTCCAGGATCGCCCGCGACCAGTCGACCTCCCCTCGGGAGCCGAGTTCGTCCAGCACTGTCCGGCGCAGGCGACGCCACAACGCGGCCCTGGTCCACTCGGTGAACCGGCGATGCGCCGTGGGCACCGTGACGCCGAACGACGGCGGCAGCTCCCACCACGCGCACCCGCTGGTCAGCACGTAGACGATCGCGGTGAACACCGCCCGGTCGTCCACCGGCGCTGTTCCGCCACCCTGCGGACGGGCCTTGAACTTGGGGATCAACGGCTCTGCCAACGCCCACAGCTCATCGGGTACCAACCGCAGCGACAACCGATCAACCACGGACGAAGATCATGGCACAACGCTTATCGCCACGTGAGACGTGGTCTAAGTCTTGCCCTTGTTCCGGTACCCCATCGTCACGGTGAACTCGGGGCTGGTCAGCGAACCCGGGCCGAGGTCGGCCTCGATCTGCTTGAGCTCTGCGGGCTCATAGCGGAAGGTCGCCACGACGACGGGGATGCGCTGGTCGGGGGGCCAGTCGTGGCGTTGCCGGGTCAGCTTGCTCGGGAAGTCGACCACCTCGTCCAGTTCGGTGCCCTCGACAGGGTTGAGCCGGTAGAGGGCCTGCAGGACGGTGGTCTTGCCCGACTCGTTCTTTCCGACCAGACAGGTCACGTCGGGTTCGACGGCGAACTGCTCGGAGTCCTCGACCGAACGGTAGTAGGTCACTCTGGCGTTGACGAGCTTCAATGATCCTCCTCGTAGCGGGAGGACCCAGGTCGGACTCGACGGGCGAGCGGCAGATCACACCGTCGCGGTCTGCACCGCGACAGTATTGGTGGGGTACTTTCCTGACGCGACTCGAGGATGTGACCCCGGTACCGGCGCCCGTTGCGCCTGGCACCGGGGTCCTTCTGCACTTGTTGGGAGAAGCGTAGCCGCAGACACCGACAATTTCGGCCCAGTCATCGCCAGCGCGGTTTCTCGTCATCGCCGCCACCCGTTGTATGGGATTGGTTACTCCCCGATGAATACCGGTACACGTCGCTCCAGGCTCGCCGCGATGCCCTCGGCGGAGTCGGCGGTCCGCCACAGCCGGGCCTGCTCGGCCAGTTCGCGCTCCAGCGCCCGACGGACGCGCCCGGGCAGGTCGGCGCGCAACGTCGCCCGGATCGACCGCACCGCCAGCGGCGCCGCCGCCGCGATCTCCCGGGCCCACGCCAACGCGGTCTCGCGCACCCGACCGGGTTCGGCGAGCCGGTCGGCCAGTCCGATGTGGACGGCCTCCTCGCCGCCGACCCGCCGCCCGGTGAGCAGCAGGTCGGCCGCGACGCGCCGGCCCAGCAGGTCCGGCAGCGTCACGCTCAGGCCGAAACCCTGGTGGAAGCCCAGCAGCGCGAAGTTGGCCGCGAACCGCGACGACGGCTCGGCGACCCGGAAGTCCGCCGCGCACGCCAGGCCCAAGCCGCCGCCCACCGCCGCGCCCTGCACCGCGGCGATGATCGGCGTGCGCACGTCGAACAGCCGCGCGGCCCGGCGGTACAGGCGTTCCGACACCGCGACCCGGTCCTGGTCGAAGCCGCCGCCGTCGCCGAAGTCCGCGCCCGCGCAGAAGTGCCTGCCCTGCGAGGCCAGCACGATCACCCGGCAGGCGGGGTCGTCGTCGAGGGCGAGAGCGGCGTCGACGATGCCGCCGATGAGCCGTTCGTCGAAGTGGTTGGCGGGCGGGCGGCGCATCTCCAGCAGCGCGATGCCGTCCAGCACGGACACCGACAGGTCGGGGCGGGTGTCGTCAGCAGAGGTCGTCACGCCCCGGAGGCTCCCGCACGGCGGTGGTGCGCGAGCCCGATGTCCCGCTCACCGGGACGAGCGCCGCCGGGGTCACGTGCGCGGGGCCACCATCACCGCCCCGACACAGGACCAAGGAGATGAACCCTTGAACACCGCCGACGACGTGATGCGCATCGTCACCCTCCTCAACCGGTTCGGCCGCCTGGCCGACGAGAGCACGATCCCCGAGATCGGCGCCCTGTGCACCGAGGACGTGGAGTGGTGGATGCCCGAGGCGACCTGGCAGGGCCGCGAGGACGTGCTGGCGGGGCTGGAGTCGATGCGGGAGCTGGGGTACGCGGGTCCCGCCTCCCGCAACCGGCACGTCATCACCAACCACGAGGTCCACGTGGACGGCGACCGCGCCGCGGCCCACTCCTACTTCCAACTCCTCTCCGGCGACACGCCGTCGAGCATCCTCGCCGTCGGCTCCTACACCGACGAGCTGCGGCGCGGCGACGACGGCCGCTGGCTGCTCGCCCGCCGCCAGGTCACCTCCTGACCCGGACCCGTCCACTCACCGGAACACCGAAGCCCCGCCCGGACGCCCGCTCCCTAGTCTCGGGCGATCCCGGGCCAGACTCCGCCGTTCGCCGCCGCACGAGGAGGACCCATGACCGTCCCGCACGACCCACGCGTCCGCGCGGCGCTCGACCGCGCGCTGGAGCTGGGGGAGATCGGCATCGCCGTCGCCGCCTACCACCGCGGCGAGCTGATCGTCGACGCCGTCGCCGGGCTCGCCGACGCCGAGCGCCGCGTCCCCGCCGACCACCGCACGCTGTTCCCGGTGTTCTCGGTGACCAAGGGCGTCACCGCCCTCGCCGTGCACCTCCAGGCCGAGCGCGGCCTGCTCGACTTGGACGCGCCGATCTCCCGCTACTGGCCGGAGTTCGCCGCCAACGGCAAGGCCGCCACCACCGTCGAGCAGGCGCTGTCGCACCGCGCGGGCATCCCGCAGATGCCCGACGGGGTCACGCCGGAGCTGACGGCCGACTGGGACTGGGTGGTCGAACGCGTCGCCGCGTCCACCCCGCTGTTCGAACCCGGCACGGCCAACGCCTACCACGTGCTGGTGTGGGGCTGGATCCTCGGCGAGGTCGTGCGCCGCACCGACCCCGCCCGCCGGCCGTTCGACGCGTTCGTCCGCGAGGAGATCTGCGCACCGCTCGGCGTCACGGACTTCCACCTCGGCGTGCCCGACGCGGACCTGCCCCGGGTCGCCACCCTCTACGGCGGCGACACCTTCGCCATCGTCGACGAGCACAACATCAGCCCGCCCGCCGTGTTTCCCGGCTCCGAGGTGCACAACCAGCGCGTCGTGCGGCAGGCCGTCGACCCCGGAGCCGGGGCCATCGCCACCGCGCCCTCCGTGGCCCGGATCTTCGCCCTGCTGGCCGAAGGCGGCGAACTCGACGGCGTGCGGCTGCTGTCCGACGAACGGGCCGCGTCCCTGACCCGGCCCCGGCAGGGCGCGCACGACCCCGACCGGGTGCTGACCATCCCGGTGTGGTTCGGCGCGGCCGGCTACTGGCTCGGCGGCGAACCGGGGGCCTCCGACCCGCTGGTGGGCGGGCACCGCGAGATCGTCTACAGCCCCGGCGCGGGCGGGTCGATCGCCTGGGCCGACCTGCGCGACCGCGTCGCCGTGGCGATCTGCCACAACAACATGGACACCCCGGCGGTCACCGATCCGGAGACGACGTTCGCACCCGTCGTCCGCGCGATCCGCGAGATCGTCGCCGAGCGCGAGGAGAACACCCGATGAGCGAGGCGGAGGCCCTGTTCGGCGGCGGTGTCGCCGTGATCACCGGCGCGGGCGCCGGCATCGGCGCGGGACTGGCCCGCCACGCCGCGCTGGAGCTGGGCATGACGGTCGTGCTCGCCGACGTCGACACCGCCGCCGTCGCGGCCCTGCGCGCCGAACTGGAGGAGGCCGGCGCCGGTGCGGTCGACGTCGCCTGCGACGTGCGCGACCCGGGGGCGCTCGAACGGCTCGCCGAGCGCACCGTGGCCGAGGTCGGCCCGGTCCGGCTGCTGGTCAACAACGCCGGCGTCGAGCAGTTCGGCTACCTGTGGGACACCCCGGTCGCCAACTGGGAGCGCCTGGTCGCCATCAACGTCAACGGCGTCTTCCACGGCATCCGCGCGTTCCTGCCGCGCATGCTCGCCGAGCCGGGGCGGTCGTGGGTGTGGAACCTGTCCTCGATCGGCGGGGTCGGCGCCGCGCCCCTCCAAGCCCCCTACATCATGAGCAAGCACGCCGTGCTCGCGCTCACCGAGTGCCTGCACCAGGAGGTCGAGCTGGCCGGGCACGCCGGTCACGTCCACGTCCAGGCGGTGCTGCCCGGCGCGGTCGCCTCCGACATCTTCGAGTCCGCGGGCGCGGTCGAGGACGGCGACATCGCGGCGGCCGAGGAGCACCGCCAGGCCATGCTCAAGGTCAAGGCGCAGGCGATGGACCCGCTCGACGCCGCCCGCGTGTTCTTCGACCAGGCGGCGGCCGGCGAGTTCTACCTGACCTCGCAGCCGTTCGTCCTCGACGCCATGGCCGCCCGCGCCGACACCCTGGTCCACCGCCGTGCCCCGGTCCTGCTCCAGGGCGAGTTCACCGTCCCGGCCGAGTGAGGGGTGCGACCGTGACCGCGTTCCCGCTGGACCCCGACGCCGCGGCCGTGGCCGACACCCCGTCCCTGCGCGAGCGGGGCATCGAGGCCGCCCGCGCGTCCCTGGAGGCCGCGCCCCACCCGCCGAACCTGCCCGTCATGGCCGTCACCGAGGATCGCCCGATCCCCGCCCCGCACGGGGACATCCCGCTGCGCGTGCACCGCCCCACCACCGACGACGGCGCGCCGGTGATCGTGTACTTCCACGGCGGCGGCATGTGCATGGGCTCCAACCACTCCTTCGAGCCGGTGGCCCGCAACCTGGCCCACCACAGCGGCGCGGTGGTCGTGGCGGTCGAGTACCGCCTGGCGCCGGAGGCCCCGCCGCCCGCGCGCAGTTCGACGACGCCTGGGCCGCCACCGCGTGGGTCGCCGGGCACGCCGACGACCTGGGCGTGGACCCGGCGCGACTGGCCGTGGTCGGCGACAGCGCGGGCGGCACCCTGGCCGCGGCCGTCGCGCTGGCGGCCCGCGACCGCGGTGGACCCGCCCTCGCCTGCCAGGTGCTGATCTACCCCGGCGTGGACCGCGACCTGGCCGCCCCGTCGATCACCCGCTACGCCGACGCCCCGATCCTGAGCCGCGACGACGTGCTCTACCTCAACGCGCTGGCCGACGCGGGGCAGGGTGTGCCCGACAGCCCCTACCGCATCCCGGCCTACGCGGCCGACCTGTCCGGCCTGCCCCCGGCGATCGTGGTGACGGGGGAGTGCGACCCGATCCGCGACTGGGGCGAGCGCTACGCCGCGCGCCTGCGCGAGGCGCGCGTGCAGACCACGCTCACCCGCTACCCCGGAGTCCCGCACGGCTTCGTGCTCCAGGCCGACCACCTGGCGCGCGGCCGGCTCGCCGTCGCCGAGACCGGCGCGCTGCTGCGGGCCAAGTTCGCCCACCCGCTCCCGTTCTGAGCGCAAAACTTGACCAAACTCATCCTTGGAGAAACCGTGTCCGACGTCGATCCCCTGGCCGACGCGCGCGAGGTCGTCCCGCGCGAGCTGTCGCGCGGCTACACCTGGGCGGAGTGCCCGCGCTGGCACGACGGTGCGCTGTGGTTCAGCGACATGTACGCCCACCGGCTCGTCCGCCTCGACGCCGCCGGAGCCCCGGAAACCGTCCTCGACCTGTCCGACCGCACCCCGGTCAACGGCGCCGAGGTGATCCCGGGCGGCTTCGGCTGGCTGCCCGACGGCCGGCTGATCGTCACCTCGATGCACGAGCGCCTGGTCCTGGCGTTCGACGGCGAGCGGGTCACCGTGCACGCCGACCTGCGGGCACTGGCCACCGGGCCGGTCAACGACATGGTCGTGGACGCCGACGGCCGCGCCTACGTCACCCAGCTGGGCTTCGAGCTGTTCGCGGGCGAGGAACCGCGCGACTCGGCGCTGCTCGTGGTCGAACCGGACGGCGCCGCCCGAGCCCTGACCGAACTGGGCGGTTTCGGCGGCGCGAACGGCATCGCCGTCAGCTCCGACGGCACGCGAGTGGTGACCGCCGAGGCGTTCGCGAACCGCATCACCGTGCTCGACCGCGACGCCGACGGCCGGTTGGGCGGTCGGCGCGTGTTCGCCGCCACCTCCTCGCTGCCCGACGGCATCTGCCTGGACGAGGAGGGCGGCGTGTGGACGGGCCTGCCCTCGGCGCCCGCCGTGGCCCGCATCGTCGAAGGCGGGGCCGTCACCGACGTCGTGCGCTTCGACCCGCAGGCGGCGCTGCCCCCCGCGTGCGTGCTCGGCGGCGAGGACCGCCGCACCCTCTACATCTGCGCCGGCTTGGACGTCCTGGACTGGGAGGAGTCCCGCAGCCGGCGCCGCGGCTCGGTCTGGGCCGCCGACGTCGCGGTCGGCGGCGGCGCCAACCGCCCCTGACCGACCCGCCTCACTTTACTTGACCAAACTCATGTATTCGGTAGCGTTGGTGGCCTGCCCGGGTGCGGCAGCGAGCGCGCCGAGCAGAAGGGGACACCCGTGGACACCCTGTCCTTCACCGACCGCGCCGTGGTCGTGACCGGGGCCGGGCGTGGCATCGGCCGCGCCCACGCCCTGCTGCTGGCCTCACGCGGCGCGTCCGTCGTCGTCGCCGACCTCGGCGCGAGGGTCGACGGCGGCGGCGTGGACGGCGACGACCCGGCGGGCGACGTCGTGGCCGAGATCCGCGCCGCCGGCGGCCGGGCCGTGGCCTGCCGCGCCGACATCTCCACCGAGGACGGCGCCGCCGAGGTCGTCGAGACCGCGGTCGGCGAGTTCGGCCGCCTCGACGCGGTGATCAACAACGCCGGCATCGTGCGCACCGCCCGCTTCGACGAGGTCGACACGCGCGAGTACCAGCGCCACCTCGACGTGCACTTCTTCGGTTCGCTCCACGTCTGCAAGGCGGCCTGGCCGCACCTGATCGCCTCCGGCAGCGGGCGCGTCGTCAACACCGTCTCCGCCGCGATGCTGGGCAACCCGCTGATGACCCACTACGGCAGCTCCAAGGGCGCGGTGTTCGGCCTGACCCGCAACCTCGCCCTCGAAGGCGCCGAGCACGGCATCCTGGTCAACGCCGTCGCGCCCGGCGCGGACACCCGCATGGCCGAGAGCTCGGCGGCGTCGCTGACCCCCGAGGTCATGGAGTACCTGCGCACGCAGCTGCTGCCCGAGCACGTCGCCCCGCTGGCCGCCTACCTCGTGCACCCCTCCTGCACGGTGACCGGCGAGCTGTTCAACGCCGCCGGTGGCACGGTCAACCGCGCCGTCGTGGTCACCACCACCGGCATCCACGACCCCGCCCTGACCGTCGAGACCGTCGCCGAGCGGTTCGAGGAGGTCATGGCCCTCACCCCCGACGCACGACCCGAACTGGTCGCCGTGCCCCAGCTGCCCACCGCCTGAACACCGGAGACGCGACGATGACCACCACCCCGGGCACCGAGTACCCCTTCGGCCCCATGACCCCGGCCGAGGCCGTCGAGCACATCGGCCGCCTGGTCGCCGACCGGCCGATGACGAAGATGACCATGCCGCACGGCGGCGACGTGTGGCTGGTGCACCGCAACGCCGCCGCCCGCGAGATCCTGAGCGACCGCCGGTTCGTGCGCGAGCCGTTCCGCACCGGCGAGCGCGTCGTGCCGTTCTTCGTGCCGTTCCCGGACTTCCTGCGCGGCACGCTCCAGTTCGAGGACCCGCCGCAGCACACCAGGCTGCGCAAGCTCGTGCAGAAGGCCATCTCGCCCAAGCGGGTGCGGGAGATGCGCGACTCCGCCGTGGCCTTCGCCAACGAGCTGATCGACGGCATGACCGCCCGCGGCGGCGTGCGGAACCTGGTGTCGGAGTACTCGCTGTCGCTGCCGATCGAGATGCTCAGCTCCCTGCTGGGCGTGCCCTCCTCCGACCGGGGGAAGTTCGAGCGGTGGAGCTCCTCGACGCTGGCCGTGGCGGGCAGGACCGAGGCCGAGGTGGCCGCCGACATGGCGGAGCTGGCCGCCTACATGACGGACCTGATCGCGCGGCGCCGCGAGGAGCCCCGCGACGACCTGCTCAGCGCCCTGGCCCACGCCCGTGACCGGGACGAGACGCTGACCGACGCCGAGATCCTGCCGATCGCGTTCATCCTCATCGTCGGCGGCTTCGACAACACCGCGAACTTCCTGACCACCGGTGTGCTGTCCCTGCTGCGCTCGGACGAGCAGCGCGCGCTGTTCCTCGCCGACCCCGACGGCCTCGCCGCGACCACGGCCGAGGAGGTGCTGCGGCACGGCGGGTTCGTGGCCTCGCCGATGGTGGGCGGCGGTGGCGGCCTGGTGCCGTTCGTCGCCACCGAGGACGTCGTCGTGGACGGTCAGCTCATCGCCAAGGGCGAGGCGGTCAGCGTCGACCTGACCGCCGCCGGGCACGACCCCGCCGCCGTGACCGACCCGGGCCGGTTCGACATCACCCGGACCGGGAACGCCCACC
This sequence comes from Actinosynnema sp. NPDC059335, assembly GCF_042752395.1. Taxonomy (NCBI): domain Bacteria; kingdom Bacillati; phylum Actinomycetota; class Actinomycetes; order Pseudonocardiales; family Pseudonocardiaceae; genus Actinosynnema; species Actinosynnema sp. NPDC059335. The sequence continues at coordinate 57,312 of NZ_JBHYXZ010000041.1, forward strand.
TGACGCTCAGCCACGGCCTGCACCACTGCCTGGGCGCCCCGCTGGCCCGGATGGAGCTGCAGGTCGGCCTGGCCGAGCTGTTCAAGCGCATCCCGAACCTGCGGCCGGCCGGCGAGCCGGTGGTCGACCGCACGGTCCTGACGCAGCCGATCACCGACCTGCCCGTCACCTGGTGATGAAGGGGGACACGACCGTGCCCAAGGTGTTCTACGCGCAGCCCGACGGCACCGAACGGGTCGTGGAGGCCGAGGTCGGCGACTCGGTGATGCGGACCGCGGTCCGCAACGGCGTCCCCGGCATCCTCGGCCAGTGCGGCGGGTCGCTGTCCTGCGCGACCTGCCACGTCTTCCTCGACGAGCGCCACGCCGACGACTTCCCGCCGGTCGGCGAGGACGAGGACGACATGCTCGACGTCGCCGCCACCGACCGCGAGGACAACTCCCGGCTGTCCTGCCAACTCGTCCTCGCGGCGGGCCAGGAGGTCCGCGTCACCATCCCGGAGACCCAGCTGTGAGCACCGGCCACCTGCTCGTCGTGGGCGCGGGCCAGGCCGGCGCGCAGCTGGTGGGCAGCGCCCGCGACCTCGGCTGGGACGGCCCGGTCACCCTGGTCGGGCAGGAACCCCACGCCCCCTACGGCAGGCCGCCGCTGTCCAAGGCGGTGCTGCGCGGCGAGGCGACCGCCGAGTCGCTGGCGCTGCGCAGCCCCGCCTTCTACCGCGAGCAACGCGTGGACCTGGTCCTGGGCGAGCGGGTCACGCGGCTGGAGCTGTCGGGGACGGGCGCGGGCACGGCCGTGGCCGCCTCGGGGCGGCGGTGGGACTTCGACCGCTTGGTGCTCGCGACCGGCGCGGAACCCCGGCGCTTGGCCCTGGAGGGCGCGGATCTGGACGGGGTGGTGGTGCTGCGCGACGTCGCCGACGCCGAGGCGCTGGCCCGTCGCCTCGACGTCACCGACCTCGTGGTGGTCGGTGGCGGGTTCATCGGGCTGGAGGTCGCCGCCACCGCCGCGGCGGCGGGCGTGCGGGTGACCGTGGTCGAGGCCGGCCCGGCGCTGATGGGCCGCGTGGTCGGCCCGGTGACGGCCGAGCTGGTGCGGGCCGCGCACCAGGCCGCCGGGGTGCGGGTGCTGACCGGGGCGCGCCCGCTGCGCTTCCGCGGTGATCGGGGGACGGTGACCGCCGTCGAGCTGGAGGACGGCACGAGCCTCCCCGCCGGTCTCGTGCTGGTCGGCGTCGGCGCCCGGCCCCGTGACGACCTGGCGCGCGCCGCCGGGCTGCACTGTGACGGCGGCGTGGTCGTCGACGCCTTCTCCCGCGCCTCCGACGGTCACACCCTCGCCGTGGGCGACTGCGCCGACCTTCCCGACCCCACACCCGGCTCCGACCGGCGGCTGCGGCTGGAGAGCGTGGACAACGCCGTGGAACAGGCCAAGGCCGCCGCCACCACGCTGGTGGGCGACCCGCGCCCCTACACCGGCGTGCCGTGGTTCTGGTCGGACCAGGGCGATCTGAAGATCCAGATCGCCGGGCTGGCGCACCCCGACGACGAGGCGGTCCTCCGCCCGGGTGGCCGGCCCGGCCGGTTCACCGCGCTGCGCTACCGCGGCGACCGCCTCACCGCCGCCGAGTGCGTCAACGCCCCCGCCGACTTCCTGGTCGTGCGCAAGGCGCTCGCACAGGGGAGGGCGATCTCCCGCGACGCGGCGGCCGACGCCGGTGTGCCGCTGAAGGAGCTGGTCGCGTGAGCCGTTGCGGGCGTCGGGCGGGCCGTCACCGGCTCAGCTCGGCCACCAGCTCGACGACCAGCTCCGCCCACCGGTCCCGGTCGCCGCGGGGAGCGCCCCCCAGCAGGCCGCGCAGCCCGGCCAGCTGGAAGTCGCGGACCCGCCGCACCAGGGTCCGGCCGCGCCGTGACGCCCTGACCAGCGTGCTGCGCCGGTCGAAGCCGTCCGCGGCCCGCTCCACCAGCCCGTGCTCCTCCAGCAGGCGCACCTGCTTGCTGGCCTGCGACTGGTCCACCCCGGCCCGCTGCCCCACCTCGGTGATGGCCAGCGGGCCGTGGGCGTCGATCAGCCGCAGCGCGAAGTAGGCGGACTGCCGGATCGGCGCCCGCAGTTCCCGCAGCAGGTCGTCGAACCCGTGCGAGGCGCCCACCAGCTCGACCAAACCCACGACGACCTCGGCGTAGGGGCGCAGGTGCGGCGGCGCGGCCTCCGCCCCGGCGGTCCGCCGACCACCCGGCGCGTCCGCCCCCAACCCCCGGCGCAACGCCGCGTCCACCAGTCGCAGCCACCGGGTCAGGTCCGCGACGTCGGCTTCCGGCCACCGCGCCACCGGGCGCAGGTAGTCCCGCAGCCACGCCGACCGCCACCGCCGGTCCACCTCCGCGCCGCGCTCGGACAGCGCCACCAGGCTGCGCCGCCGGTCGGCCGGGTCGGGGGAGCGCCCGACCAGCCCCGCCCGTTCCAGCGCCGACACCTGCCTGCCGGCCTGCCCGAGGTCGATGGCCAGCGCCGCCGCCAGGTCGCCACCGCTGCGCGCGTCGCCCTGCGCCAGGACGAGCAGGGTGCGCAGCTCGGCGGCGGGCAGGTCCACGCCGGTGGCGTCGCGGAAACGGCGGGCGAAGGCGCGGCCGTGCGCGGCGAAGGCGATCAGGTTGACCAGGTCCAGCGTCGCCGACGCCAACCGGACCTCGTCGGCGTCGACCGGGACGACCCGGTCCGCCGTCTCACCCACCCCTCCACCAACCCCCCCCCCCCCCCCCCACCCCCCCGGGGGGGGGGGGGGGGCCCCCCCCCGGGGGGCCC
>NZ_JBHYXZ010000042.1:0-7546 GCF_042752395.1 Actinosynnema sp. NPDC059335
GCGCGGCGCCCCCCAACACCCCCCCCCCGGGGCCGGGGGGCGCGCGGGGGGGGCGGGGCCCCCCCCCCCGGGCCGCGCGCCCCCCCCCACCTCGCACGCCACCGCGCCGCCGTCCGGCCCGATGGTGACCGTGAGCACGCCGTGCTCGGGCTCACCCACCGTGACGATCTCCACCCGCCAGGGCAGCGACGTCAGCTCCTCCCGGCGCGTCTCGTCGTCCAGGAACGTCGAGTAGGTGACGGTGGCCCGCTTCGCCGTGCCGGTGACGTGGTAGACGACCCGGACCGGCGGTTCGGGCGCGGTGGTCCACAGCACGAGCGCGAGCGCGCCCACCACCAGCACCGCCGAGGCCGCGATCACGAGCCACTTGCGGACCGGGCGCTCGGGTGGGGCGGTCTCCGCCATGGGCTGCGCTCCTCGGGTGAAGATCGACTGGACTGAATGGACCATCGGTGTAGTTCTACCGACGGTTACACCAGACCCCCAAAAGAGTTACCTGGAGCGGGCAGGCGGGTCAGAAGTCGGAGCAGTCGGCGCGGGCGTTCGGGCCGGTCGCGGTCGCCGTCTTGCGCTCCACCCCGTCCACCGTCACCCTGCACGTCGCGGTGCCGCCGTCGGGGCCGGTGGTGACGCCCAGCGTGCCGCCGCGCAGCACGCCCTTGACGGTGAACTCCTTGCGCCACGGCAGCGTGGTCACCTGCTCCTCGACCTCGCCGACCGCGGAGTGGTCCACCGTGACCGCCGGCGCGTCGCCGGTGACCTCGAAGACCACTGCGGACCGCTGGTCGGCCTGCGCCTCCAGCTGCTCCATGGCGTCGTCCACCTCGGTCGAGGCCCGGTCGAACACCGCGGCCCACAGCGCGCACGCCGCGATGCCGGCGACGGACAGCACGAGCCCCGCGACGGCCCACCCCCGGCCGTCCTGCCCGCGACGGGCCTGGACCAGGCCCACGACCCCGAACGCCACCCCGAGGACGACCAGCGGCCACGCGATCGCCCCCACGACCGGGAAGGCGCTGAAGACCAGGCCGAGGAGTCCGAGCGCGAAGGCGGCCACGCCGAAGCCGTTGCGCGCCGGTGACTGGGGGTGGGACATGGCTCCTCCGCTGGTAGTGGTACACATCACAGCTACCCGTGGTAGGGGCGATGTGTCCCGCTACGACGAAAGGCACCCCGAACGGGGTGCCTTTCGTGACGGAGCGTCGAAAGTGTGTGCTACTCGACCTCGGCCAGCAGGTCGGCCATGCGGGTCACGCCGGTCTTCAGGTCGTCGTCGCCCAGCGCGTAGGACAACCGCAGGTAACCGGGGGTGCCGAACGCCTCGCCAGGCACCACGGCCACCTCGGCGTGCTCCAGGATCAGCGCCGCGAGCTGCACCGTGTCGGTGATCTCCACCCCGCGCAGCCGCTTGCCGATCAACGCCTTGACCGACGGGTACACGTAGAACGCGCCCTTCGGCGTCGGGCACTCCACGCCGGGGATCGCCGAGAGCAGGTCGACGATGGTCCGCCGGCGTCGGTCGAACGCCTCGCGCATCTCGTGCGCCGCGTCCAGCGGCCCGGACACGGCCTCCAGCGCGGCCCGCTGCGACACGTTCGCCACGTTCGAGGTGAGGTGCGACTGGAGGTTGGCGGCGGCCTTGACCACGTCGGTCGGGCCGATCAGCCACCCGACCCGCCAGCCGGTCATCGCGTAGGTCTTGGCCACGCCGTTGAGCACGATCGTGCGGTCCGCCATCGCGGGCACGGCCACCGGCAGCGACACCGACTCGGCGCCGTCGTACACCAGGTGCTCGTAGATCTCGTCCGTGATGACCCACAGGCCGTGCTCCAGCGCCCACTCGCCGATCGCGGTGATCTGCTCGCGCGAGTAGACCGAGCCGGTCGGGTTGGACGGCGAGCACAGCAGCAGCACCTTGGTCCGCGGCGTGCGCGCCGCCTCCAGCTGCTCCACCGTGACCAGGTAGTCGGTCGACTCGTCGGCCGTGACCTGCACCGGGACGCCGCCCGCCAGCGTGATGGCCTCGGGGTAGGTGGTCCAGTACGGCGCGGGCAGCAGCACCTCGTCGCCCGGGTCCACGACCGTGGCGAACGCCTGGTACACGGCCTGCTTGCCGCCGTTGGTGATGAGCACCTGCGCGGCGGTGACCTCGTAGCCCGAGTCGCGCTTGGTCTTCGCGGCTACGGCCTCCCGCAGCTCCGGCAGGCCGGCGGCGGGCGTGTAGCGGTGGTTGCGCGGGTCCGCGCAGGCCGCCTGAGCTGCGGCTACGATGGCTTCCGGGGTCGGGAAGTCGGGTTCGCCCGCACCGAAGCCGATCACCGGTCGCCCCGCCGCCTTGAGCGCCTTCGCCTTCGCGTCGACCGCGAGGGTGGCGGACTCGGCGATGCCGCCGATCCGCTGGGAGATCCGCGGGTGCTCGGAGGTACTGGTCCCGGTGGTCGTCTCAGGCGTGCCCATGCCGCCAATCGTGGCAGATCGCACAACCGGGCAGGCGGCCGGCACCCCCTCTGACCGGGCCAGTTGGAAGGAGGGGCACCTGGTGCCGTATGCTTCCGGTCTTGGAACGTCCAGTCGCTGCCTCACGGGCCACGTGAGGAGGGTGCGGGACGCCTCCAGCCAGGGGGTCGGCGGTGCCCGGTCCCAAAGGGGTGTAGCTCAACTGGCAGAGCAGCGGTCTCCAAAACCGCAGGTTGCAGGTTCAAGTCCTGTCGCCCCTGCGTCGAAGCGCGAAGCGCGATGGTGAGCGGAGGACGGCATGAGCGAGGGCCGCGAGCAGGACCAGCCGGAAGAGCGCGAGGGCGCGTCCCGGCCGGTTACCGCCGCAGCGCGGCGCGAGCGCCGTGGTTCCGTCCGTCCGGCGGGCCGGAAGGACGCCGCGGAGGCGAAGAAGGCGGCCGAGGCCGGCTCCGACGCCGAGGCGACCAAGACCAAGAAGGGTCGGCCCACGCGCTCGCGGGCGGACGCGGAGAAGCGGGTCGGCTTCTTCGCCCGGATCGTCCGGTACGTCCGCGAGGTGGTCAGCGAGCTGCGGAAGGTCATCTGGCCGACGCGCAAGCAGATGATCACCTACACCGGAGTCGTGTTGGTCTTCGTGGCCTTCATGGTGGCGTTGGTGTTCGGCCTGGATTCGGCCTTCGCCTGGGGCATGTTCAGGGTGTTCGGCTGAGCCGACCACCTGCCGCCCCCGGTGGCGGCGGAGCATGTGATGCATGAGAGGAAGCGAGACCCACAGTGACCTCCGAGAACGGCGGCGTTGACGCCCAGGAGCTGAACGACCTGACCGACGAGCGGGACTTCGACGGTGGCGTCGAGGACGTCGAGCAGGCGGAGGCGACGGAGGACACCGAGCGGTCCGCTGCCGTCGAGGACGAGTCCGGCGGCGACGTCGAGTCCGGTGGTGACGTGGAGTCCGGCGGGGACGTCGAGTCCGCCGCCCTCGCCGACATCGACGCCGAGCCCGCGGACCCCGCCGAGGAGATGCGCGAGGCACTGCGCCGCGCCCCCGGCGACTGGTACGTCGTGCACTCGTATGCGGGCTACGAGAACAAGGTCAAGACGAACCTCGAGACGCGCATCCAGACCCTCGACATGGAGGACTACATCTTCCAGGTCGAGGTGCCGACCGAGGAAGTCACCGAGATCAAGAACGGCCAGCGCAAGCAGGTGCAGCGCAAGGTGCTGCCCGGCTACATCCTGGTCCGGATGGAGCTGAACGACGCGTCGTGGAGCGCGGTGCGCAACACGCCGGGCGTCACGGGCTTCGTCGGCGCGACGTCGAAGCCGTCGCCGCTGACCATCGACGAGGTGCTGAAGTTCCTGCTGCCCCAGGCCGAGCAGAAGCCCGCCGCCGGCAAGAAGAGCGCCGCGGTCCCCGCGAAGTCGACCGTCGAGGTCGACTTCGAGGTCGGCGAGTCGGTCACCGTCATGGACGGCCCGTTCGCCACGCTGCCCGCCACGATCAGCGAGGTCAACGCGGACGGCCAGAAGCTGAAGGTCCTGGTGTCGATCTTCGGTCGAGAGACCCCGGTCGAGCTGTCGTTCAGCCAGGTCTCCAAGATCTGACCGGGACACACAATCTCCGGCGCCCCTTCGGTGAAGACCGGCGCCGGCAGCCACGCCGCGGCTGGCAGGGCCGCGCGCGGACACCGCAATAACAGGAAGCACTGACATGCCACCCAAGAAGAAGAAGCTCGCAGCGATCATCAAGCTGCAGATCAAGGCCGGGGCCGCGAACCCGGCGCCGCCGGTCGGCCCCGCGCTGGGTCAGCACGGCGTCAACATCATGGAGTTCTGCAAGCAGTACAACGCCGCGACCGAGTCGCAGCGCGGCACCGTGGTGCCGGTCGAGATCTCCGTGTACGAAGACCGCTCGTTCGACTTCAAGCTCAAGACCCCGCCGGCCGCGAAGCTGCTGCTCAAGGCCGCCGGTGTGGAGAAGGGCTCGGGCGAGCCGCACCGCACCAAGGTCGCCAAGGTGACCATGGACCAGGTGCGCGAGATCGCGCAGACCAAGATGGTGGACCTCAACGCCAACGACGTCGACCAGGCGGCGAAGATCATCGCCGGCACCGCCCGCTCCATGGGCATCACCGTCGAAGGCTGATCTTTTCTCTCTCGTAGTCGTGGGAGAGCCACGCGCTGGCTCGCACCACAACTGATCCACTTAAGGACAGAAGCATGAAGCGCAGCAAGGCGTACAAGAACGCTGCTGAGCTGGTTGACCGGGAGCGGCTCTACTCGCCGCTGGAGGCAGCCAAGCTCGCCAAGGAGACTTCCAAGGTCAAGCTGGACGCGACCGTCGAGGTCGCCATCCGGCTCGGCGTCGACCCCCGCAAGGCCGACCAGATGGTCCGCGGCACCGTGAACCTGCCGCACGGTACGGGCAAGACCGCCCGCGTGATCGTCTTCGCCACCGGTGACAAGGCCGCCGAGGCCGAGGCCGCCGGTGCCGACGCGGTCGGCTCGGAGGACCTGATCGAGCGCATCCAGGGTGGCTGGCTCGACTTCGACGCCGCGATCGCCACGCCCGACCAGATGGCGAAGGTCGGTCGCATCGCCCGCATCCTCGGCCCGCGCGGCCTGATGCCGAACCCGAAGACCGGCACCGTGACGCCCGACGTCACCAAGGCCGTCTCGGACATCAAGGGCGGTAAGATCAACTTCCGCGTGGACAAGCAGGCCAACCTGCACCTCGTGATCGGCAAGGTCTCGTTCGAGCCGGAGAAGCTGGTCGAGAACTACGCCGCCGCGCTGGACGAGGTCCTGCGGGCCAAGCCGTCCGCGGCCAAGGGCCGGTACGTGAAGAAGGTCACCGTCTCGACGACGATGGGCCCCGGCATCCCGGTCGACCCGAACCGGACCCGGAACCTGCTCTCCGACGAGGCCGCGGTCTGACCTCGCCCGAAGCACCGCCGAAGCGCCCCCCGGCCTCCCGCCGGGGGGCGCTTCGCGTCGTCACGGGCAGCTCTCGGCCTCGTAGCCGGTGATGACCCAGGTCTTGTTGACCTGGACCGACAGCACGAATTTCCCGAGTCGCGGTCCGCCCTTCACGGTGAGGGCACAGGAGCTGACCTCCACGCGGTCGGTGGTCGGGGTGCCGCTCATGTCTGAGGGGAACCCGATCTGGCGGTAGTCGGCCTCCCTCGTGACCTGCGCGTGGAGCGCGTGGACGGCCGAGGCGCAATCGGGCTGGCCGAACGCCTCGGCGAACGCCTTCTTCGCGGCCTCTTCGGAGAACAGCACACAGGCGCGGCCGTCGTCGTCCGTCATGACGTGCTTGTAGAACAGCGCCACGGTGCCCTGCAGGCCATATGGCGTCGTCGGCGCGATGATGTTGCCCTTGTCGCCGCCGCTGTCGACCGCCACGCTGCCGGGCTCCTCGCCGCCGAAGTACTGCTCGTAGAAGTAGGACGCGACGAGCAGGGCGACCACCAGGTAGACCAGGCGGCGGAAGAGTTTGCTGCCCAGCAGGATCCGCCACAGCGGTTTGCGCGGGGGGCGCGCGGGCGGTGGGGCGGACGGCGGGAGGCCCGGTGGCGGCGTGCCGCCGGGGGGCAGGGCCGGTTGCGGGTCGAGGCCCTGGGCCCGCTGGAAGCGCTGGAACTCCTGGAACCGCTGGAACTCCTGGAACTGCCGGAGCTGTTCCGGGTCGATGTCCGGCGGCGGCGGGTGCCGGGGGGGCTCTTCGGTCACGCGTCACATCATGCCGAATTTGGGGTCGGCGGTAGTGCCCTGCTACCGTTGACGACGGTTCACCAAAGACCGCTGGTCATCCCTGTCCTCGTGACGGGGGACGAAGGTCCCGCGAAGCGGGCGGCCCGCGCAGGAGAACGAGGAAGACTCGAGGCGCGATCGCGCGCCCGTCACGCCCCGTGCTGCTGCGCCGGGGCGTTTTTGCTTTGCCCGACCCTCTCGGCTCGACCGGCGCGTCCCTAAGCCCAGAGAGGAGGCGATCATGGCGAAGCCCAGCAAGGTTTCGGCCGTCGCCGAGCTCACGGACAAGTTCCGTGGGAGCTCGGCCGCTGTCGTGACCGAGTACCGCGGCCTCTCCATGGCGCAGCTCACCACGCTGCGTCGCGCTCTCGGCGCGGGCACCACCTACACCGTCGCGAAGAACACGCTGGTCAAGCGTGCCGCCGAGGACGCGGGCGTCGAGGGCCTGGAGGCCCTGCTCGTCGGTCCGACCGCCATCGCCTTCGTCGAAGGCGAGCCGGTCGAGGCGGCCAAGGCGCTGCGTGACTTCGCGAAGGACAACAAGGCCCTGGTCATCAAGGGCGGCTACATGGAAGGCCGCCCGCTCTCGGTCGACGAGGTCACCGCCATCGCGGACCTCGACAGCCGTGAGGTGCTGCTCGCCAAGCTGGCGGGCGCGATGAAGGGCAACCTGGCCAAGGCCGCGGGTCTGTTCAACGCCCCGGCTTCCCAGGTCGCCCGCCTGGCCGCTGCCCTGCAGGAGAAGAAGGCCGCGGAGGCGCCCGCCGCCGCCGAGGCCGACGCTCCCGCCGAAAGCTGATCACACCCAGAAACTCCGCGTCCCGGCCGCAGTTCGGGCGTTGAAAGAGAAAGGACCGCCATCATGGCGAAGCTCAGCACCGAAGAGCTGCTCGACGCGTTCAAGGAGATGACCCTCCTGGAGCTGTCGAAGTTCGTGAAGGACTTCGAGGAGACCTTCGAGGTCACCGCCGCCGCTCCGGTCGCCGTGGCCGCCGCTGCCGGCCCGGCCGGCGCCGCTGCCCCCGTCGAGGACGAGAAGGACGAGTTCACCGTCGTCCTCGAGGGCGCCGGCGACAAGAAGATCCAGGTCATCAAGGTCGTCCGCGAGGTCGTCTCGGGCCTGGGCCTGAAGGAGGCCAAGGAGCTGGTCGAGTCCGCTCCGAAGCCGCTGCTGGAGAACGTGGCGAAGGACGTCGCCGACGCCGCCAAGGAGAAGCTCGAGGCGGCCGGCGCGAAGATCTCGCTCAAGTGATCTAGCGTCACCCCACGCGCGAAGGCGGGCCCCCCGGGGGCGGGGGGCGCCGGGTTGCGGGTCGCGGGCCTGAGCTTTTAC
>NZ_JBHYXZ010000042.1:7556-59577 GCF_042752395.1 Actinosynnema sp. NPDC059335
CCGTCAAGGTCCGCGGCCGGGTGTTCACCGGCACGTTCGAGCTGCGGGACGCGCCCCGCCGCGCGGGGGGTCAGCCCGCGCGGGGGGTGGGCGCCCGGATCCCGGGCACCCGGCCCGGGGGCCCCGCCTTCTTGCCGTCTGCGGCCCGTGATGTTGACCGCTCCGCGCGCGCCGGCCCACCATCGGTGATCGCGGGGTGGGTAGCGGGGTGAGCGGGCGCACACCGTTACCCATCCGAGACCACGGTTAACCCAACTGGTGAGTAACCACGTCGAGGCGGCCTCGTTGCACCGGTATGACGCCGGCCTGTCCGGCGTCGGGCGAAGTCGGCCGGGACCGGGAGGTGCGATGGGCGTCGAGGTGGTCGTCGAGGGCCTGACCAAGTCCTTCGGCAAGCAGACCATCTGGCGGGACGTCACGCTCACCCTCCCCCCGGGCGAGGTCAGCGTGATGCTCGGCCCGTCGGGCACGGGCAAGTCCGTCTTCCTGAAATCCCTGGTCGGGCTGCTGAAACCGGAGCGGGGCCGGATCGTCATCAACGGCGTCGACCTGGTCCGCTGCTCCGAGCGCAAGCTCTACGAGATCCGGAAGCTGTTCGGCGTCCTGTTCCAGGACGGCGCGCTGTTCGGCTCGATGAACCTCTTCGACAACGTCGCCTTCCCGCTGCGCGAGCACACCCGCAAGACCGAGGCCGAGGTCCGGCGGATCGTGCTGGAGAAGATGGAGATGGTCGGCCTCGTCGGCGCGGAGAAGAAGCTCCCCGGCGAGATCTCCGGCGGCATGCGCAAGCGGGCGGGCCTCGCCCGCGCCCTGGTGCTCGACCCCGAGATCATCCTGTGCGACGAGCCGGACTCCGGCCTGGACCCGGTCCGCACGGCCTACCTCAGCCAGCTGCTCATCGACCTGAACGCGCAGATCGACGCCACGATCCTGATCGTCACCCACAACATCACCGTGGCCCGCACCGTGCCGGACAACCTCGGCATGCTGTTCCGCCGCGAGCTGGTCATGTTCGGCCCCCGCGAGGTGCTGCTGACCAGCGACGAGCCGGTGGTCGAGCAGTTCCTCAACGGCCGCCGCATCGGGCCGATCGGCATGTCGGAGGAGAAGGACCAGGCCACGATGGCCGCCGAGCTGGCGCACCGCGACGCGGGCCACTCGGACGGCTCGCCGGACGAGGACGTGCGCGGCGTCGTGCCGCAGCTCGAACCGACGCCCGGCCTCCCGCCGCGCGGCGCGGTCCGCCGGCGCAAGGACCGGGTGATGAGCATCCTGCACACCCTGCCGCCGGAGGCGCAGCAGGGCATCATCGCGAGCCTCACGCCGGAGGAGCGCCTGCACTACCGCGCGATGGCCGACGCGGGCGAGCGGACCGGGCCGATCATCGCCAACCCGGGGGCCCCGACCCCGTGGCCCCGGCGCGGGGGCGTGCTGTGAGCGCTCCGGCGGCGTTCCCCGGCGTGGGCGCGCTGCGCGAGACCGGGCGGATGTTCGCCCTGGGCATCGACGTCGTCCGCAACACGTTCCGCCGCCCGTTCCAGCTGCGGGAGTTCATCCAGCAGTGCTGGTTCGTGGTGAGCGTGACCGTGCTGCCGACGGCCCTGGTGTCGATCCCGTTCGGCGCGGTGATCGCGCTCCAGATCGGCTCGCTGACCCGGCAGATCGGCGCGCAGTCGTTCACGGGCGCGGCGAGCGTGCTGGCGATCATCCAGCAGGCCAGCCCGATCGTCACGGCGCTGCTCATCGCGGGCGCGGGCGGCTCGGCGATCTGCGCGGACCTCGGCTCGCGCAAGATCCGCGAGGAGATCGACGCGATGGAGGTGCTGGGCGTCTCGCCGATCCAGCGCCTGGTCGTGCCGCGCGTGCTGGCCGCGATGCTGGTCAGCGTGCTGCTCAACGGCATGGTCAGCGTCGTCGGCGTGATGGGCGGCTACTTCTTCAACGTGATCCTCCAGGACGGCACGCCGGGCGCGTACCTGGCGAGCTTCAGCGCCCTGGCGCAGCTGCCGGACCTGTGGATCTCCGAGATCAAGGCCCTGGTCTTCGGGTTCATCGCGGGCATCGTGGCCGCCTACCGCGGGCTGAACCCGGCCGGTGGGCCGAAGGGCGTCGGCGACGCGGTGAACCAGGCCGTGGTCATCACGTTCCTGCTGCTGTTCTTCGTGAACTTCGTGCTCACCACGATCTACCTCCAGGTCGTCCCGGCGAAGGGGAGCTGAGATGGCCACGATCAACGAGCGGTTCCGCAAGGCGGCCAACGCGCCGCTGTCCGTGCTCGACACCCTCGGCGACCAGCTGTGGTTCTACCTGCGGGCGCTGTGCTGGACGCCGCGCACGCTGACCCGGTACCTGCGCGAGACGCTGCGGCTGCTGGCCGAGGTGAGCTTCGGGTCGGGCGCGCTGGCCGTCATCGGCGGCACGATCGGCGTGATGGTCGGCCTGTCGGTGTTCACCGGCACCGTCGTGGGCCTGCAGGGCTTCACCGCGCTCAACCAGATCGGCACGTCGGCGTTCGCGGGCTTCGTGTCGGCCTACTTCAACACCCGCGAGATCGCGCCCCTGGTCGCGGGCCTCGCGCTCAGCGCCACCGTGGGCTCCGGCTTCACCGCGCAGCTCGGCGCGATGCGGATCTCCGAGGAGATCGACGCGCTGGAGGTCATGGGCGTCCCCAGCCTGCCGTTCCTGGTCACCACGCGGATCATCGCGGGCTTCGTCGCGATCATCCCGCTGTACGTGATCGGCCTGCTGACGTCGTACCTGGCGGCCCGGTTCATCACGGTCGAGTTCTACGGGCAGTCGGCGGGCACCTACGACCACTACTTCAACCTGTTCCTACCCCCGGTCGACGTGCTCTGGTCGTTCGGCAAGGTGCTCGTCTTCGCCGTCGTGATCATCCTGACGCACTGCTACTACGGCTACCGCGCCAGCGGCGGGCCCGCCGGGGTCGGCGTGGCGGTGGGCCGCGCGGTGCGCACGGCGATCGTGACGACGGCCCTGCTGGACTTCTTCCTGAGCCTGGCCATCTGGGGTACCACGACGACGGTGAGGATCGCGGGATGACCGCCGACGTGCTCTTTCCCGCGGAGGCGGCGACCGGTGCTGCCGACGTGCTCTTTCCCGCGGAGGCGGCGACCGGTGCTGCCGACGTGTTCTTCCCCGCGGAGGCGGCGACCGGTGCTGCCGACGTGCTTTTCCCCGCGGAGGCGGCGACTGGTGCTGCCGACGTGTTCTTTCCCGCGGAGGCGGCGATCGGTGCTGCCGACGTGTTCTTCTCCGCGGAGGCGGTGACATGCTGAGGCGCAGGCTCCTGGGCGTCGTGCTGCTCGCGGTCATCGCCCTGTTCCTCTCGTTCACGGTGGCGCTGTACAACGACGCGTTCACCGAGGTCGTGAAGGTGACGCTGAAGACCGACCGGGTGGGCAACCAGCTGCTGGTCGACTCCGACGTCAAGGTCCGCGGCATGGTCGTCGGCCGGGTGGAGGGCATCCGCACCTCCGGCGACGGCGCGGAGCTGGAGCTGGCGCTCGACCCCGAGCAGGTGCGGCACATCCCCGGCAACGTCTCGGCGCGCCTGCTGCCGAAGACCCTGTTCGGCGAGCGGTACGTGAACCTGGTGCTGCCCGCGGAACGGGCAGCGCCGCTGAGCGAGGGCGCGGTCATCGAGCAGGACCGCTCCAGCAGCGCCGTCGAGCTGGAACGCGTCCTCGACGACCTGATGCCGGTGCTCCAGGCCGTGCAGCCGGAGAAGCTGGCCACCACGCTGACCGCGATGTCGCAGGCGCTGGAGAACCGGGGCAAGCCGCTGGGCGAGACGCTCGTGCAGCTCGACGCCTACCTCGGCGAGTTCAACCCGCAGCTGCCGAAGCTCAAGGAGGGCATCAGCCGCCTCGCCGACGTCTCCGACGTCTACGCCGACGCCGCGCCCGACCTGGTGCGGGCGCTGTCGGACGCCACCACGACGAGCCGCACGCTGGTCGAGCAGCGGGAGAACCTGCTGGCCCTCTACGGCACGCTGACCACGACCGCGCTGGACCTGAACAGCTTCCTCGCGGTGAACAAGAACAACCTGATCCAGCTCTCCGACGTGAGCCGGCCGACGCTGGAGCTGCTGGCGAAGTACGCGCCCGAGTACCCGTGCCTGCTCAAGGGCCTGACCGAGTTCAAGCCGATCATGGACGAGGTGTTCGGCAAGGGCACCGACGAGCCCGGCCTGCACATCACCCTGGAGATCACCGCCAACCGCGGCAAGTACGAGCCCGGCAAGGACGACCCGGAATACGCCGACAAGCGCGGCCCGCGCTGCTACGACATCGTGCCGCGGCCGGACCCGTTCCCGCAGTACCCGCCGGACGGCCCGGTGAAGGACGGCTCGACGTCGCCGCCGCCCGCCCGCGTCGCGGCCGACGGCGTGCTGCCGCCCGACGCCGGCGTGATCCGGGACGGCACCACGGCCCCGTCGTCGTTCACGGGCGTGCCGTCGCTGGCCAACTCGCCGGCCGAGCAGGACTTCCTGGCCGCGCTGCTCGCGCCGCAGTTCGGGCTCCACGAGGACGAGATGCCGAGCTTCACCGCGCTGCTGCTCGGCCCCCTGTACCGGGGAGCGGAGGTGACCGCGTGAGGTCCCTGGCCGCGCCGCTGGTCAAGCTGGCCGTGTTCGCCGCCGTCACCGTCCTGGCGACCGCGCTGCTGGCGGTGACGATCTCGAACACCGGCTTCACCGGCGCCACCGACTACACCGCCCGGTTCACCGACGTGACGGCGCTCAACGAGGGCGACGACGTCCGCATCGCGGGCGTCCGGGTCGGCCAGGTGGAGCGCATCCGCGTGGTGGACCGGCGGTTGGCGGAGGTGGAGTTCTCGCTGGAGGGCGACCGCACGCTGCCCGCCTCGGTCACCGCCACGATCAAGTACCGCAACCTCGTCGGCCAGCGGTACGTCGCGCTGGAGCACGGCGTGGGCGACGCGTCCCCGCTCCGGCCCGGCGACGTGATCCCCCTGGAGCGCACCAAGCCGGCGCTCGACCTGACCGTGCTGTTCAACGGGTTCAAGCCGCTGTTCCAGGCGCTCAACCCGGAGGACGTGAACCGGCTGTCCGAGGAGATCATCAAGGTCCTGCAGGGCGAGGGCGGCACGATCGACAGCCTCCTGCGCCACACCGCGTCGCTGACGTCCACGCTGGCGAGCCGCGACCGGGTGATCGGCGAGGTGATCGACAACCTCAACACCGTGCTGGACACCGTCAACTCGCGCAGCGAGCAGGTGTCCGCGCTGGTCACGACGGTGCAGGAGCTGACGACGGGCCTCGCGGCCGACCGGCAGCCGATCGGTGAGGCGATCAGCGCGATGGGCGACCTCACCACGACGACGGCCGACCTGCTCAACCAGTCGCGGCAGCCGTTGAAGGACGACATCGCCCACCTGGGCCTGGTGTCGCAGACGCTGGCGGACAACGAGGCGGTCGTGGAGGGCGTCATCCGGAACCTGCCCACCAAGATCGAGGCGATGTCGCGGACCGCGTCCTACGGCTCGTGGTTCAACTTCTTCCTGTGCGAGGGCACGGGGCAGGTCGCCGTGCCGCCGATCATCAACGACCCGATCCCGATCACGGCCCTGCCGGTCACGCAGCCGAGGTGTCGCAGGTGAAGACCGAACGCAACCCGGTGACCGTCGGCGTGGTGAGCCTCACCGTCATCGCCCTGCTGCTGCTCGCCGCCTTCAACTCCGACGAGCTGCCGATCATCGGCGGCGGCACCACGTACTCCGCGGAGTTCACCGAGGCCGCGGGCCTGGTCCCGGCGAACGAGGTGCGCGTGGCCGGCGTGAAGGTCGGCAAGGTGACCAAGGTCGAGCTGGCGGGCGACCGGGTGAAGGTGTCGTTCCGGGTGAAGGACGCCTGGGTGGGCGACCGCACGACCGCGGTGATCCGGATCAAGACCCTGCTCGGGCAGAAGTTCCTGGCGCTGGACCCGCAGGGGTCGCAGCCGCTGGACCCGGGCGAGCCGATCCCGCGCGAGCGCACCCTGTCGCCGTACGACGTGCAGGAGGCGTTCAACGGCCTGGCGACCACGGTCGGCCAGATCGACACCCGGCAGCTCGCGGACAGCTTCCAGGTCCTGTCGGAGACCTTCCAGGGCTCGGCGGAGAGCGTGCGCGGCGCGTTGGACGGGCTGTCCGCGCTGTCGAAGACGATCTCCTCGCGCGACGACCAGCTGGCGAAGCTGCTGGCCAACACCAACGAGATCACCAAGACCCTGGCCGACCGCAACGAGCAGTTCGAGAAGCTGCTCGCGGACGGCAACCTGCTGCTGGCGGAGCTGCGCAAGCGGCGCGACGCGATCGGGGCGCTGCTGACCGGCACCCGTGCCCTGTCCCGGGAGCTGACCGGCCTGGTCGCGGACAACACGGCCCAGCTGCGGCCCGCGCTGGAGCAGCTCGACCGGGTCACCACGATGCTCCAGCGCAACCAGGACACGCTCGACCGCAGCCTGGCGCTGATGGGCCCGTTCTTCCGGGTGTTCGCCAACACCCTGGGCAACGGCCGCTGGTTCGACGTCTACATCTGCGGCCTGCTGCCGCCGTCGGTGAACCTCGGCGTGGTCGGCTTCAACGAAGAGGGCTGCCTCCCGCCGGGCGTGCAGCGGCAACCCTCCGGGGGAGGCAACTGATGGCGGTGACGAAGGCCGGCCGCGACCTGGTCCGGGTCGCGGCGATCGCCTGCGTGCTCGTGCTGGTGGCCGCGGCCGTGATGTGGTGGGTGTTCGTCGGCGCGGAGAGCCGCCGGGTGACCGCCTGGTTCGGCGCGGCCGTCGGCGTCTACCCCGGCTCGGACGTGCGGGTCCTCGGCGTGCGGGTCGGCACGATCGAGGACGTCGCGCCGCAGGGCGAGGTGGTGAAGGTCGTGATGTCGATCGACCGCTCGGTGCCGGTGCCCGCCGCCGCGCGGGCGGTCGTGGTCGCGCCCAGCGTGGTCAGCGACCGGTACGTGCAGCTCGCGCCCGCCTACACCGGCGGCGACGTGCTGGGCGACGGCGCCACCATCCCGCGCGAGCGCACCGCCACCCCGGTCGAGCTGGACGAGCTGTACGCGAGCCTCGACGAGCTGACCACCGCGCTCGGCCCGAACGGCGCCAACCGGGACGGCGCGCTGTCGGACCTGCTGGACTCCGCCGCGGCCACCCTCCAGGGCAACGGGCAGGCGCTCGGCGAGACCGTCAAGCAGCTCGGCGAGGCGACCCGCACGCTGTCCGGCTCGAAGGACGACCTGTTCGGCACCGTGGACAACCTGCAGAAGTTCACCGGCATGCTGGCCGCGAACGACGGCCAGGTGCGCGACGTCAACCGGCAGCTCGCCGAGGTCGCCGGGTTCCTCGCCGACGAGCGGGAGAACCTGGCCGGCGCGCTGAACGAGCTGGCTTCCGCGCTCGGCCAGGTGCAGGGGTTCATCCAGGACAACCGGGCCGTGCTCAAGTCCAACGTCGACAAGCTCGCGGGCATCACCCGGGTGCTGGTCGACCAGCGCGCGTCGCTGGCCGAGGCGCTCGACGTCGGGCCGCTGGCCCTGGGCAACCTGCAGAACGCCTACAACGCGGCGTCCGGCACGCTCGACGCCCGGGCCAACATCAACGAGCTGAACCAGCCGCCGATCGTGCTGGTCTGCAAGCTCGTGCAGGGCATCGAGCCGGGCCGGGTGCCGGGCGTGCTCGCCGAGACGTGCCGGCAGCTGGAGCCGCTGCTCACCGGCGCGGTGCCGCTCAAGACGCCCGCGGAAGTGCTGACCGACCTGTCCCAGGGCAAGCTGCCGCTGCCCCTGCCGCTCGCGGGGGTGCCCCGGTGAGGCGGGTCCTGGGCGCGGTGCTCGTGACGGGCGCGTTGACGGTGCTGGCCGGCTGCGGCACGGGCGGCTTCGACGGCGTCTACAACCTGCCGCTGCCCGGCGGCGCGGACGTCGGCGACCGGCCGTACGCGGTGAAGGTGCGGTTCAAGGACGTGCTGGACCTCGTGCCGCAGGCGGGCGTGAAGGTCAACGACGTGCCCGTCGGCCGGGTCGACCGGATCGACCTGGGCGCGGACGGCTGGACCGCCGAGGTGACCGTGCTGGTCAACGGCGACGTGGAGCTGCCCGGCAACGCCGTCGCCCGGCTGCGCCAGTCCGCGCTGCTCGGCGAGAAGTACGTGGAGCTGGCGCGCCCGGCGGAGGGCCGGGAGGAGGGCACGTTGACCGACGGCTCGGTCATCCCGGTCGAGCGGACCAACCGCAACCCCGAGGTCGAAGAGGTCTTCGGCGCGCTGTCCATGCTGCTCAACGGCGGCGGCATCGCCCAGCTCCAGGACATCAGCCGGGAGCTGAACGCGGCCCTGGAGGGCAACGAGCCGGAGGTCCGGTCGCTGCTGGCCAACCTGAACACGCTGGTCGGCGACCTCGACGCGCACAAGGGCGAGATCACCCGCGCGCTGGACGGCCTCAACCGGCTCGGCGGCACGCTGAGCGCCCAGCGCGAGCAGATCACCGGCGTCCTCGACGGGCTGGAGCCGGGCCTGAGGGTGCTCACCGAGCAGCGCACCCAGCTCGTCACGCTGCTCCAGTCGCTCGACGCCCTGTCCGACGTCGCGGTGGACACCGTCACCAAGTCCAAGGACGACATCGTGGCCGACCTCAAGGCGCTGACGCCCACGCTCCGGAAGCTGGCCGAGGCGGGCACGAACCTGCCCAACGCGTTCGAGCTGCTGCTGACGTACCCGTTCCCGGACGCGGCGGTGGACGGCATCAAGGGCGACTACACGAACATGTACGCCGACATCGACCTGAACCTGGGCACGGTGGTGGACAACCTGGGCCGCTCCCGGCAGTCCCCGCTGCCGACCCTGCCCGGCCTGCCGGGCGGGAACACGACCGCGCCGTCCCTGCCGCTGCCCCTGCCGAACCTGCCGCTGCCCGGCGTGCCCGGCACGTCGGGGCTGGGCGACCTGCTCGGCGGACTGCTCGGGGGTGGGCGGTGATCCCGGGCCGGATCAAGCTGCAGATCGGCGCGTTCCTGCTGATCGCCCTGGTCGGCGTGAGCTACGTCGGCGCGCGGTACGTCGGGCTCGGCCGCGTGTTCGGCTCGTCCGGGTACGTGGTGACGGTGCAGCTCGCCGACTCCGGCGGCCTGTTCACCAACGCCGAGGTCACCTACCGCGGCGTCGCCGTGGGCCGGGTCGGGCCGATGCGGCTGACCGCCGACGGGCTGGAGGCCGACCTCGACATCGCCCCGGACGCGCCGGCCATCCCGGCCGACCTGGAGGCCGTGGTCGCGAACCGGTCCGCGGTGGGCGAGCAGTACGTCGACCTGCGCCCGCGCGGCGAGGACGGGCCGTTCCTGGCCGCCGGGTCGGTCATCCCGCGCTCGGCGACCCGGACCCCGCCGCCGGTGGACGGCCTGCTGACCAACCTCGACGCGTTCGCCAGGTCGGTGCCCGCCGAGTCGCTGCGCACCGTGGTGGACGAGCTGGACCTGGCGTTCAACGGCACCGGGCCGGACCTGCAGGTGCTGCTGGACAACGCGCAGGCGTTCACCCGGGCCGCGACCGAGCACCTGCCGCAGACCGAGGCGCTGCTCGACAGCGGGCTGACCGCGCTGACCACGCAGGCCGAGCAGGGCGGGGCGATCAGGTCGTTCGCCGCCGACCTGCGGGCGCTGGCCGAGCGGCTGAAGGACTCCGACCCCGACCTCCGGCGGCTCATCGGGGTGTCGCCGCAGGCCGCCGAGCAGGTCTCGGCGCTGCTGCGGGAGAGCGGGCCCAACCTCGGCGTGGTCCTGGCCAACCTGCTGACCACCGGGAACATCCTGGTCACCCGGTTGGACGGGCTGGAGCAGATCGCCGTCACCTACCCGATCGTCGTCGGCGGCGGGTTCAGCGTGGCCAAGGGCGACGGCACGGGCGCGCACTTCGGGCTGGCCCTGAACCTGTTCGACCCGCCGACCTGCACCGTCGGCTACGAGGGCACCACGATCCGGCAGGGCACCGACACCACGCCGGCCGAGTTGAACACCGGGGCCTACTGCGCGTTGGCCCGCGGCAGCGCGACCGGCGTGCGCGGCGCCCAGAACGCGCCTTACGGTGGCACCCCGGCCGCCACACCCACCGGCGACGCCACGTCGCAGCCGGGGCGCGAGCCGGCCCCGGGCGAGGCCGCCGCCGAGGCGCCGCTGCTGACCAGCCTGGGGCAGTTGCTCGGTCTGCCGGGCTGAGGAGGGACGATGGACGTTCGACGCTGGTCGCTGCCCGTCGCGGCGGTGCTCGCCGTGGTGGCGCTCGGCTACGCGGTGTGGGCCGGGGTGTCGTGGTGGAGCGCGTCCGCCAACGACTCGGTGGCGTTCTCGCGGGAGCGGGACGAGGTGCTGCGGGTCGGGCAGGTCGGGATCGCCAACTTCACCACCCTCGACTACAAGAAGGTCGACGAGGACCTCGACCGGTGGCTGGACACGTCCACCGGCGACCTGCGCGCCGAGATCGAGGACGGCCGGGAGACCCGCCGCAAGCAGATCGAGGACGCCAGGACGGTCACCGTGAGCCGGGTGCTGGACGCGGCCGTGACGGAGCTGGACGCGCGGGCCGGGAAGGCGCACCTGATCGCCGTCGTGGAGACCACGGTGACGCCGGAGGGCGGGCAGGCGGTGAAGAAGGTCAACCGGTACCAGACGGACCTGACCCGCACCGACGCCGGTTGGAAGCTCAGCGCGTTGGGGCCGGTCGCGCCCGGCGGCGCGTGAACCGAGGAGATGACGTCAGTGCCACCGTCCCGCCGCCGCCCCGTCCCGACCCCGCCGACCGCCCGGCCGCGCGTCGCCGGCCTGCGCAAACGTGCCGACCAGGGCGCACCCGCCAAGCGGGTCGAGGACGAGGTCACCGGTTCGGCCACCCAGGATCCGCCCGCCGGTGGTTCGGGCGCCGAAGGTCCGCACACCGACCGTTCGGGTGTTGTCGAACCGGGCGTGGCGGATCCGGGCGCCGGGCTTTCGGACGAGGAGCCGCCGGCTGCTCCGGATCCGCGGTCGACCGAGGTCACCGGCCTGATCGAGCCCGGAGAGGACGCCGACGCGGCCGTCGCGCCCGCCGAGCCCTCGCCGCGACCCCGACCGACCGGCCGCCGCAAGCGCACCGGTGAGGCCGTCGCGCCGAGCGTGCCGACCGACCCCGAGCCGGACCGCACCCCGTCCGACGAGGCCGGGTCCGACGCGGGCCGGGCACGCGCCCGCTCCGGCCTGGCCCTGCCCGTCGCCCTGGTCGTGGTGGCCGCGCTCCTGGCCGGCCTCGGCTGGTGGTTCCAGCGGCAGGCGGGCGAGGTCGCCTACAACCAGGCCCTGGTGGACAGCGCGGGCACGACCGAGGTGGCCGGGCAGGCCCGGGAGGCGGTCGAGAAGGCGTTCTCCTACAACTTCGCCGACGTCGCCGCCACCGAGAAGGCGGCCAACGAGCTGCTGGTCGGCAAGGCCCAGTGCCAGTACAACGCGATCTTCGGGCCGGTCCGCGCGCTCGCGCCGGAGCAGAAGCTCGTGGTCACGGTGAAGGCCGTGTCCAGCGGTGTGACCTCGCTCGACGGCGACCGCGCCACGGTGCTGCTGTTCCTCGACCAGGTCACCACCCGCACCACCGACAACCAGAGCGGCGGCGGCATCGCCATGATGCGGGTCGGCGCGCGGAAGGTCGACGGCCGGTGGAAGGTCGACAACATGGAGATGTTCGGCCAGACCGGCGACCAGGCGGCCGAGACCTCCAAGTGCTGACGCCGGCGCGCCCGGGGCGTCCACTCAGGACCGCGAACCCGATTCCACACCTCCGCACAACGTGATCTGCACCACATTTTCAGGCCGGTGACCGAACGGAATCGCCACTCTCTCCCTTCGGGGTCGGAACACCCGCCAAAGGTTCACCTTTGCTCACGTCCATGTATTTTCGCAGGTCGCAGCGGTAACAGCGCGTCATCGCGCCTTGCGCCAGTGGAGTGATCGCCGCGTGGCATCTTGACTGTGAGCGTCAGCGGGGTCACTCTGTCGGTGAGCACGAGAAAGGTCCTTCCAGGTGCCTCTCGACAGTTGCCGCGTCCGTGGCTAGACTGCTCCTTTGCGCTGCCCTCTTTCCGTTTGCCCTTCGCCGAGAGCTGGATTGCCGGGCATCGCCGCACCCTTGACAGCCGTGCTAGTTCCGCTGACTAGCCAGCTACCTGTCCCTGGAAGGACGCATCTTGGCGATCTCTCGCGCGACCAAGGCCACTGCTGCGACCAACTCCACGTCGGGGATTCCCGGAGCGCCGAAGCGAGTCTCTTTCGCGAAGATCCACGAACCGCTTCAGACGCCCAACCTGCTCGACCTGCAGATCCAGTCGTTCGAATGGCTCACCGGCGACGAGGCGTGGTTCCAGCGCCGCGTCGACGAAGGTGACGAGGCGCCGACGGGCGGCCTCGAGGAGGTCTTGAACGAGATCTCCCCGATCGAGGACTTCTCCGGCTCGATGTCGCTCTCCTTCTCCGACCCGCGCTTCGACGAGGTGAAAGCCTCGACCGAGGAGTGCAAGGACAAGGACATGACGTACGCCGCCCCGTTGTTCGTCACGGCGGAGTTCACCAACCACACCACCGGCGAGATCAAGAGCCAGACGGTGTTCATGGGTGACTTCCCGATGATGACCGACAAGGGCACGTTCATCATCAACGGCACCGAGCGGGTCGTGGTCTCCCAGCTCGTCCGCTCGCCGGGTGTCTACTACGACACCGCGATCGACAAGACGACCGACAAGGACGTCTTCAGCGTCAAGATCATCCCGTCCCGGGGTGCCTGGCTGGAGTTCGACGTCGACAAGCGCGACACCGTGGGTGTCCGCATCGACCGCAAGCGCCGCCAGCCGGTGACCGTGCTGCTGAAGGCCCTGGGTTGGACCACCGAGCAGATCCGCGAGCGCTTCTCGTTCAGCGAGACGCTGCTGACGACGCTGGAGAAGGACCACACCGCGGGCACCGACGAGGCGTTGCTCGACATCTACCGCAAGCTGCGTCCGGGCGAGCCGCCGACGAAGGAGTCCGCGCAGGCGCTGCTGGAGAACCTCTTCTTCAAGGACAAGCGCTACGACCTGGCGAAGGTTGGCCGGTACAAGGTCAACAAGAAGCTGGGCCTCAACACCCCGATCACCACGGGCGTGCTGACCGAGGAAGACATCGTCACCACGATCGAGTACCTGGTGCGCCTGCACGCGGGTGAGACGACGATGAAGCCCGGCGACGTCGAGGTGCCCGTCGAGGTCGACGACATCGACCACTTCGGCAACCGCCGCCTGCGCACCGTCGGCGAGCTGATCCAGAACCAGATCCGGGTCGGCCTGTCCCGCATGGAGCGCGTCGTCCGCGAGCGCATGACGACCCAGGACGTCGAGGCCATCACGCCGCAGACCCTGATCAACATCCGCCCGGTGGTGGCGGCGATCAAGGAGTTCTTCGGCACCTCCCAGCTCTCGCAGTTCATGGACCAGATCAACCCGCTCGCGGGCCTGACCCACAAGCGCCGCCTGTCGGCGCTGGGCCCCGGCGGTCTGTCCCGGGAGCGGGCCGGCATGGAGGTCCGCGACGTCCACCCGTCGCACTACGGCCGCATGTGCCCGATCGAGACGCCGGAAGGCCCGAACATCGGCCTGATCGGCTCGCTGTCCTCGTTCGCGCGGGTCAACCCGTTCGGCTTCATCGAGACGCCGTACCGCAAGGTCGTCGACGGCCGGGTCACCGACCAGGTCGACTACCTGACCGCGGACGAGGAGGACCGGTACGTCAAGGCGCAGGCGAACGCCAGGATCGACGCCGACGGCAACTTCCTCGAGGACCGCGTCCTGGTCCGCAAGAAGGGCGGCGAGGTCGAGTTCGTCGACCCGGGCGACGTCGACTACATGGACGTCTCCCCGCGCCAGATGGTGTCCGCGGCGACCGCGCTCATCCCGTTCCTGGAGCACGACGACGCCAACCGCGCCCTGATGGGCGCGAACATGCAGCGCCAGGCGGTGCCGCTGCTGCGCAGCGAGTCGCCGCTGGTGGGCACCGGCATGGAGCTGCGCGTCGCGGTCGACGCCGGTGACGTGGTCGTGGCCAAGAAGACCGGTGTGGTCGAGGAGATCTCCGCCGACTACGTCACGGTCATGGCCGACGACGGCTCGCGGCAGACCTACGCGCTGCACAAGTTCCGCCGGTCCAACCAGGGCAGCTGCATCAACCAGAAGCCCATCGTGAACGAGGGCGACCGGGTGCAGGAGGGCCAGGTCCTGGCCGACGGCCCGTGCACCGAGAACGGCGAGATGGCGCTGGGCAAGAACCTGCTCGTCGCGATCATGCCGTGGGAGGGCCACAACTACGAGGACGCGATCATCCTCTCCCAGCGGATCGTCCAGGACGACGTCCTGACCTCGATCCACATCGAGGAGCACGAGATCGACGCGCGCGACACCAAGCTGGGCGCCGAGGAGATCACCCGGGACATCCCGAACGTCTCCGAGGAGGTCCTGGCCGACCTCGACGAGCGCGGCATCATCCGCATCGGCGCCGAGGTCCAGCCGGGCGACATCCTGGTCGGCAAGGTCACTCCGAAGGGCGAGACCGAGCTGACCCCGGAGGAGCGCCTGCTGCGCGCGATCTTCGGCGAGAAGGCCCGCGAGGTGCGCGACACGTCGCTGAAGGTGCCGCACGGCGAGTACGGCAAGGTCATCGGCATCCGCGTGTTCAGCCGCGAGGACGACGACGAGCTGCCCCCCGGCGTGAACGAGCTGGTCCGCGTCTACGTCGCCCAGAAGCGCAAGATCCAGGACGGCGACAAGCTCGCCGGCCGCCACGGCAACAAGGGCGTCATCGGCAAGATCCTGCCGGTCGAGGACATGCCGTTCCTGGAGGACGGCACCCCGGTCGACATCGTGCTGAACACGCACGGCGTGCCGCGCCGCATGAACATCGGCCAGGTGTTGGAGACCCACCTCGGGTGGATCGCCAAGCAGGGCTGGAGCATCGACGGCGACGCGGACTGGGCGAAGGACCTGCCGTCGGAGCTGTACGACGTGGAGCCGGGCACGAAGACCGCCACCCCGGTCTTCGACGGCGCGCGCGAGGACGAGCTGATGGGCCTGCTGGCCTCGACCCGGCCCAACCGGGACGGCGAGCGGATGGTCAAGGAGGACGGCAAGGCCGTCCTGCTCGACGGCCGCAGCGGCGAGCCGTTCCCGTACCCGGTGTCGGTCGGCTACATGTACATCCTCAAGCTCGGCCACCTGGTGGACGACAAGATCCACGCCCGCTCCACCGGCCCGTACTCGATGATCACGCAGCAGCCGCTGGGCGGTAAGGCGCAGTTCGGCGGCCAGCGCTTCGGTGAGATGGAGTGCTGGGCGATGCAGGCCTACGGCGCGGCGTACACGCTGCAGGAGCTGCTGACCATCAAGTCGGACGACGTGTTGGGCCGCGTGAAGGTCTACGAGGCCATCGTCAAGGGCGAGAACATCCCGGAACCGGGCATCCCGGAGTCCTTCAAGGTGCTGCTCAAGGAGTTGCAGTCGCTGTGCCTCAACGTCGAGGTGCTGTCCTCGGACGGCGCCGCGATCGAGATGCGCGACGGCGACGACGAAGACCTCGAGCGCGCGGCCGCGAACCTCGGCATCAACCTGTCGAGGTCCGAGTCGCCGTCCGTGGACGACGTCGTCAACTGACGCTCGCCGGTCACCGGGGGCGCGCCCCGTCGCGGGCGGCCCCCGGTGACCCAGCCACCAGCACCCCACGCAGCACCGAACCAAAAAGGGGAAGAGAGTAGACGTGCTCGACGTCAACTTCTTCGATGAGCTTCGCATCGGTCTCGCGACCGCGGACGACATCCGCCAGTGGTCCTACGGCGAGGTCAAGAAGCCCGAGACCATCAACTACCGCACGCTCAAGCCGGAGAAGGACGGCTTGTTCTGCGAGAAGATCTTCGGTCCCACCCGGGACTGGGAGTGCTACTGCGGCAAGTACAAGCGGGTGCGCTTCAAGGGCATCATCTGCGAGCGCTGCGGCGTCGAGGTGACCCGTGCCAAGGTGCGGCGCGAGCGCATGGGCCACATCGAACTGGCCGCGCCGGTCACGCACATCTGGTACTTCAAGGGCGTCCCGAGCCGGTTGGGCTACCTGCTCGACCTGGCCCCCAAGGACCTCGAGAAGATCATCTACTTCGCCGCCTACGTCATCGTGGGCGTGAACACCGAGCTGCGCCACAACGACCTGCCGACGCTCGAGAGCGAGATGCAGGTCGAGCGCAAGCGCGTGGAGAACAAGCGCGACGCCGACGTCGAGGCGCGGGCGCAGAAGCTGGAAGCCGACCTGGCCGAGCTGGAGGCGGAGGGCGCCAAGTCCGACGTCCGCCGCAAGGTCAAGGAGGGCGGCGAGCGCGAGATGCGGCAGATCCGCGACCGCGCCCAGCGCGAGCTGGACCGCCTCGACGAGATCTGGTCCACCTTCACCAAGCTGGAGAAGGCCCAGCTCATCGCGGACGAGCTGCTCTACCGCGAGCTGTACGACCGCTACGGCGACTACTTCACCGGCGCCATGGGCGCCGAGGCCATCCAGAAGCTGCTGGGTGACTACGACGTGGACGCCGAGGCCGACGTGCTGCGGGAGACCATCCGCAGCGGCAAGGGCCAGAAGAAGCTGCGCGCCCTCAAGCGGCTGAAGGTCGTGGCCGCCTTCCAGGCGACCCGCAACAGCCCGCAGGGCATGGTGCTGGACTGCGTGCCGGTCATCCCGCCGGACCTGCGCCCGATGGTGCAGCTCGACGGTGGCCGCTTCGCGACCTCCGACCTGAACGACCTGTACCGCCGCGTCATCAACCGCAACAACCGCCTCAAGAGGCTGATCGACCTCGGCGCGCCCGAGATCATCGTCAACAACGAGAAGCGGATGCTGCAGGAGGCCGTCGACGCGCTGTTCGACAACGGCCGCCGCGGCCGGCCGGTGACCGGTCCGGGCAACCGCCCGCTCAAGTCGCTGTCCGACCTGCTCAAGGGCAAGCAGGGCCGGTTCCGCCAGAACCTGCTCGGCAAGCGCGTCGACTACTCCGGCCGTTCGGTCATCGTGGTCGGCCCGCAGCTGAAGCTGCACCAGTGCGGCCTGCCCAAGCAGATGGCGCTGGAGCTGTTCAAGCCGTTCGTGATGAAGCGGCTGGTGGACCTCAACCACGCGCAGAACATCAAGTCGGCCAAGCGCATGGTCGAGCGCGCCCGCCCGGCCGTGTGGGACGTGCTGGAAGAGGTCATCACCGAGCACCCGGTGCTGCTCAACCGCGCGCCCACGCTGCACCGCCTCGGCATCCAGGCCTTCGAGCCGCAGCTGGTCGAGGGCAAGGCCATCCAGCTGCACCCGCTGGTCTGCGAGGCGTTCAACGCGGACTTCGACGGTGACCAGATGGCGGTCCACCTGCCGCTGTCCGCCGAGGCGCAGGCCGAGGCGCGCGTGCTGATGCTGTCGTCGAACAACATCCTCTCGCCCGCGTCGGGCAAGCCGCTGGCCATGCCGCGCCTGGACATGGTGACCGGCCTGTACCACCTGACCCGGCACAAGCCGGGCGACCTCGGCGAGGGCCACGCGTTCTCGTCGCCGGCCGAGGCGCAGATGGCCTTCGACCGGAAGGTGCTGGGCCTGCAGGCGCTGGTCAAGATCCGGATCTCGGACAAGAACCCGCCGAAGGGCCAGGAGCCGGAGGGCTGGGAGCCCGGTCAGCCGTGGCTGGCCGAGACCACCCTGGGCCGGGCGCTGTTCAACGAGATCCTGCCGCAGGACTACCCGTACCTGAACGAGGTCATGCCGAAGAAGCGGCAGGCCACGGTCATCAACGACCTCGCCGAGCGGTACCCGATGGTCACCGTCGCCCGGACGCTGGACAAGCTGAAGGACGCCGGTTTCTACTGGGCCACCCGGTCGGGCGTCACGGTCGCGATCTCCGACGTGCTCGTTCCGGAGGCCAAGCAGGGCATCCTGGACGAGTACGAGAAGCTCGCCGACGCGGTGGAGAAGCGCTACCAGCGCGGTCAGCTCTCCTACACCGAGCGCAACAACGAGCTGGTCAAGGTGTGGACCAAGGCCACCGAAGAGGTCGCCGAGGTCATGGAGGCCAACTTCCCCGAGGACAACTCGATCCGCATGATCGTGAAGTCCGGGGCGGCGGGCAACATGACCCAGGTCCGGTCGCTGGCCGGCATGCGCGGCCTGGTGACCAACCCGAAGGGCGAGTACATCCCGCGGCCGATCAAGAACTCGTTCCGCGAGGGCCTGTCGGTGCTGGAGTACTTCATCGCCACGCACGGCGCCCGCAAGGGTCTGGCCGACACCGCGCTGCGGACCGCCGACTCGGGTTACCTGACCCGTCGTCTGGTGGACGTGTCGCAGGACGTCATCATCCGCGAGGTCGACTGCGGCACCAGCCGCGGCGTGAACATGACGGTCGGCGAGCGGCAGGGCGACAAGGTCGTGCTGCACGAGTTCGCGCAGACCAGCGTGTACGCGCGGACCATCGCCGAGGACATCACCGACGCCGACGGCAACGTCGTGCTCAACCGCGGTGACGACCTGGGCGACCCGGCGCTGGCGACGCTCGTCGAGGCGGGCGTGACCAGGGTCAAGGTGCGCTCGGTGCTGACCTGCGAGTCGGCGGTCGGCGTGTGCGCGTCCTGCTACGGCCGTTCGATGGCGACCGGCAAGCTGGTCGACGTCGGCGAGGCCGTCGGCATCGTCGCCGCGCAGTCCATCGGTGAGCCGGGCACGCAGCTGACCATGCGCACGTTCCACCAGGGTGGTGTCGCCGGTGACGACATCACCACGGGTCTGCCCCGCGTGCAGGAGCTGTTCGAGGCCCGCGTGCCGAAGGGCAAGGCGCCCATCGCGGACGTCGACGGCCGGGTGCGCATCGAGGACGGCGACCGGTTCTGGAAGATCACCCTCATCCCGGACGACGGGTCGGAGGAGATCGTCTTCGAGAAGCTGTCCAAGCGGCAGCGGCTCGCGAACACGGCCACCGGTCCGCTGCAGGACGGCGACCACGTGCACGTGGGCCAGCAGCTGCTGGAGGGCACGCCCGACCCGCACGAGGTGCTGCGCGTGATGGGTCCCCGCGAGGCCCAGCTGCACCTGGTGCAGGAGGTCCAGAAGGTCTACCGGGCCCAGGGTGTGGCGATCCACGACAAGCACATCGAGGTCATCGTCCGGCAGATGCTGCGCCGGGTGACGATCATCGACTCGGGTGCGACCGAGTTCCTGCCGGGCTCGCTGGTCGAGCGCGCGGAGTTCGAGTCGGGCAACCGGGCCGTGGTGGCCGAGGGCGGCGAGCCCGCCGCCGGCCGTCCGGTGCTGATGGGCATCACGAAGGCGTCGCTGGCCACGGACTCGTGGCTGTCGGCGGCCTCCTTCCAGGAGACGACGAGGGTCCTGACCGACGCCGCGATCAACGGCCGGTCGGACAAGCTCATCGGCCTGAAGGAGAACGTGATCATCGGCAAGCTGATCCCGGCCGGCACCGGCATCAACCGGTACCGGAACATCCAGGTGCAGCCGACCGAGGAGGCGCGTGCGGCGGCGTACGCGATCCCGAGCTACGACGACGGCTACTACACGCCGGACGTCTTCGGCACGGGCACGGGCGCCGCGGTCCCGCTGGACGACTACGACTTCGGCCGCGACTACCGCTGAAGCACGTGATCACCGCGAAGGCCCCGGGAGCACACCGCTCCCGGGGCCTTCCGGCTTGTCGGGACCCGTCAGCGGGCTCGCGCCCCGCGAGCAGGCCGCCCGGACCGGTCAGCGGGCTCGCGCGCGGTCCAGCCGGTCCACCACGGCGGCGCCCGCGACCAGGTCGGTCGGCGTGTCGAACGGGTGCCAGGGGCCCGCGGACCGCACGGCGGTGACCGGCATCAGCCGTTGCCGCACGAGTTCCGCCAGCGCCTCGCCCACGCCCGGCCGCCGGTCGCGGCCCGCCTCCCGCAGGTGCCGCAGCACCGCCCACGCGGCGGGCGTGGTCTTCACCAGCCTCAGCCACCGGCCCCGGCCGGGGTGGGCGGTGTGGCCCATCCAGGTCACGTACCGCCCGCCGAGGTCCAGCCGGACGGGGTCGGCGGTGCGGCCGGGTCTCGGCAGGGGCGCGTAGACGACGGCCAGGGGACCGGGGGCCGCGCACAGCCGGCGGATGGTCTCGGGTGAGACCACCACGTTGCCGAAGTGCACCACGACCGGCGCGCGGCGCAGCCAGTCGTCGGCCACGGCCAGCGAGTCGAGCGACGTGGTGTCCGCCCAGAGAGGGTTCTCGAACAGGGTCAGGTCGGTGCCGTGGAAGCCGTCGGTGCGCCAGCCGGCGACGGCGGCGATCCGCCACACGCCCGCGCGGCGCAGCGCGTCCTTCTGCCTGCGGATGAGGGTGTCGCCGCCGACTTCGACCAGGCTCACCGGGCGGTCCGCCGTGGCCGGTCCCAACGCGGCGCTGCGCCCCGCGGTGAGGATCACCGCACGGGGAGGGGTGGGAACATGGGTCGTTTGCCGCATGGGAACAACCCTGCTCACCGCCGCGCCGCGTGGGCAGTGTTGACCGGTTGACTGTTCCGGTAAACGCCTGCGGCCGGGGGTCAGCAGCTGGTGGGCAGCCGGTCCAGGGCCGACCACCGGTCGAGCCGGGCCAGCGCCGCGGCCACGCGGGCGTGCTCGTCCTCCTCGGCCACCCGCTCGACCGCGAACAGCCGCAGCAGCTCGTGCAGGCGGAACCGGTCGCCGCCCAGGTGCTCCAGCATGTGCGCGGAGACCAGGGAGTTCAGCAACTGCTGGGTCCGCTCGTAGGGCATCGCGGACGCGACCGCGACCGCCGCGGTGGTGATCTCCTCGGGCGGCAGCGCGCCGACCAGCCTCAGCGCCCGGCGCTCGTCGGCGGACAGGCGGCGGTAGGACCACGAGAACACCGTGCGCACGGCCACCTCGTCGTCCAGGCTGAGCATGTCGAGCCTGCTGCTCTCCTCGGTCAGGTCGGCCACCAGGTCGCGCACCGACCGCAGCGGGTTGGTGAGCAGGTGCTCGGCGGCGATGCGCAGCGCGAGCGGCAGGTGTCCGCACCGCCGCACCAGCTCCATCGGCGCGGCCTGGTCCTCGGCCAGCCGCGCCTCCCCGAGCGCGTCGCGCAGCAGGTCCACCGACTCGGCGTCGGTCAGCCGGCCCACGTCCAGCCGGCCGCCGTGGGTGCGCAGCGTCAGTCCCGGCAGCGCGCGCCGGCTGGTGACCACCGCGAAGCACGACCCGGAGCCGGGCAGCAGCGGCCGCACCTGTTCGGAGTCGGCCGCGTTGTCGAGCACCAGGAGCACCTGCCGGTCGGCGAGCAGCGACCGCAGCAGCGCGGCGCGGCGGTCGAGGTCGAGCCCGGCCACGTCCGCCGACGACGAGCCGAGGGCGAGCAGCAGCTCCTCCAGCGCGTCCTCGGGCGGGGTCGGGGAGCGGTGCGGGGAGAAGCCGCGCAGGTCCACGAACAGCTGGCCGTCGGGGAACCGGGGCGACACGTCGTGCGCCCAGCGCAGGGCCAGCGCGGTCTTGCCGACCCCCGGCGCGCCCTCGATCACCGCGACCCGGGACGCGCCGCGGAGCTGCGGCTTGGTCAGCATCGCGTCGAGCGCGGCCAGGTGCTCGCCCCGGCCGATGAACCCGGCGATGGCCGCCGGCAGCTCGGCGGGCCTGGGGCGGCTGTTGCCGGCCAGGGCGAGCAGCGTGCCGTGGGCCTCCAGCAGCTCGTCGCAGCGCCGGGCGAACTCCGGCGACGGCGGCGTGCCGTTCTTGATCTTGCTGAGCCAGCCGGGGGTGTAGCCGGCCAGGTCCGCGAACTTGCGCCAGGACAGGCCCCGGCGGACCAGGTGCCGTTCCAGCTCGGCGGCGAACGGCGTGCGCCCACGCCTGTCCCCGGCTTCCCCCACGACGTCCACCCCCCTGCACCCCCAGGTAACCAGATCATTACGCGGAGTAAAAGAGGTGTGCTCATCTCCGGCCTGGGCGATGTCCCTCGTTCGGTGGCGGCGATCGGCGTTCGCCCGCGATTACGTTCGGGAGCGAGGTGTTCCGCGATGGTGGGGGAGTTGGTCTCGGGATGAGCGACGACGCGGAGGCGGTGGCCGAGGTCGCGGCGATGTCCACGCTGTTCACGCCGTGGGTCGTGCGGTTGGCCGTCACCTACCGGCTGCCGGATCTGGTCGCCGGGGGCTGCGCCGGGGTCGCCGAGCTGGCCGCGCGGTCGGGCACCGACCCGGACGCGCTGCGCCGCGTGCTGCGGCACCTGGTGGACCTGGGGCTGTTCACCCGGGAGGGGCCGGACCGGGTGGGGCTGACCGCGCGCGGGCGCGTGCTGTGCGGGGACCACCCGGCCCAGCTGGCGCGGTTCCTCGACCAGGCGAACCCCTGGGCCGAGCGGACCGACCGCGCCGTGCCGGGCCTGCTGGAGTCGGTGCGCACGGGCGCGAGCGCGTGGCCGTCGGTGTTCGGCCGCCCGTTCTGGGACGACCTGGCCGCCGACGCCGAGTTCGCCAAGGCGTTCGACGAGGTCATGGCCGTGCACGCGGCCGTCTTCGGGCCGGCGGTGGCGCGGCGGTGGGACTGGTCGGGGGTGACGAGGCTGGTCGACGTCGGCGGCGGCACCGGCCTGGTGCTCGCCGAGGTGCTGCGCCACCACCCGCACCTGCGCGGGGTGCTGGTGGACCTGCCGGGCACCGCCGCGCGGGCGCGGGCCGCGCTCGACGCCTCGGGCGTGGGCGACCGGGCCGAGGTGGTGGGCGGCAGCTTCTTCGACCCGCTGCCGCCGGGCGGGGACGCCTACCTGCTGTCCAACATCATCCACGACTGGGCCGACGCCGACGGCGAGCGCATCCTGCGGCGCTGCGCCGAGGCCGCGGGACCGGGCGGCGTGGTGCTGCTGGCCGAGCGCGTGATCGACGGCGGGGGCGACCGGGCCGCGCGGGCGGCGGTCAGCCGGCGGGACATGGCGATGCTGCTGCTGATGGGCGCGCGGGAGCGGGACGAGGCGGAGTTCCGGGCGCTGGGCGCGGCGGCCGGCCTCCGCCTGACCACCACGGTGCCGCTGCTGCCCGAGCAGGGCGTGCACCTGCTGGCCTTCACCGCCGACTGAGCCCACCCGCCCGGCTCTGCCGGCCCTGTCGGTCTTCCGGCCGCCCGGCTCGCCGGTAGTCCGGCCCTGCCGGCCCGCCGGCCGCCCGGCCCTGCCGGATAGCCGGTCGCCGCGCCCAGCCGCCCGCCGGGCTCGCCCACCTGTCGGTGCGCCGGTTCATCCGCCTGTCGGTGCGCCGGACTGATCCGCCTGTCGGTGCGCCGGACTCGGCCCGCCCACCGGTCGGCTTGGCTGAGCCCGCCCGCGGGTCGGCCCGGCCCTCGCGTGCCCGCCGCTCAGCGCGGCCGTCGGTGGTCGGCCCACACCGGGCGGATCGGCAGGCGGCGCAGGCCGATCGCCTGGCGGGGGTCGACGAACTCGACGCCGTCGCCGAGCCGGAAGTCGCGCCACGCGGCGAGCAGCTCCTCCAGCGCCACCCGCTGCTCCAGCCGCGCCAGGGGCGCGCCGATGCAGAAGTGGATGCCGCGGCCCAGGGCGAGGTGCTGGTTCGGGCTGCGGTCCGGGCGGAACCGGTCGGCGTCGGGGAAGCGGCGTTCGTCGAGGTTGGCGGAGGCGACCCACACCAGCACCACGTCGCCCTCCGGGATCAGGAACCCGCCCAGCTCGGCGTCCCGGGTGGCGCGGCGCGCGGTGGCGGGCAGTTGGCCGCGCAGGCGCAGCACCTCCTCCACGGCCGCCGGGATGGCGGCCGGCTCGGCGCGCAGCGCGGCGGCCGCGTCGGGCCGCGTGGCCAGCAGGTGCACGGCGTTGCCCAGCACCATCGTGGTGGTGATGTGCCCGGCGACGAGCAGGAAGCCGCAGACGCCCAGCACCTCCTCGTCGGCCAGGCGCTGTCCCCCGTCCTCGGCCAGCACCAGCCCGCTGATCAGGTCGTCACCGGGGCGACGCCGCCGTTCGGCGATCACGTCGAGGAAGTAGGCGTTCATCTCGCCGATCAGCGGCTCGACCGACAGCAGCATCTCCTCGGTCGGCACGATGACCGGGTCGTCGCCGCGGCCCTGGTAGAACAACGCGTCCGCCCACCGGCGGAACCGCTCGCGGTCGGTCAGCGGCACGCGCATCAGCTCCGCGATCACGGCCAGCGGCAGGGGGTAGGCCAGCGCGTCGATCAGCTCGACCTCCCGTTCGCCGCGCGCCGCGTCGAGCAGGTCGCGGGTGATGCGCCGGACCACCGGCTCCAGTTCCGCCACCACCCTCGGGGTGAACGCCTTGCTCACCAGGCCGCGCAGCCTGCGGTGGTCGGGAGGGTCGAAGCCGTTGAACGCGCCGCGCGCCACGATCGCGAACTGCTCGGGCTGGCGCACCAGGGAGCGCAGGTCCGAAGACCAGGTCTCGTGGTCGGTGAGCACGGTTACGGCGTCGGCGTAGCGGAACACGTGCCAGTGGCCCAGCGCCCGGTCACGCCGCACCGGCGCGTGGTCGCGCATGTGCGCCCACCACGCCGTGAGCGCCTCGTACCCCGTGGGCTGGTCGGCCAGGTCGAGGCCGGGAACGGTGTCGGGCACCGCGGACTCCTCTCCGAGGGCGGCACGGGAAATCGGATGAATTCACGGCGGTCGCCGCCGGTATTTCCCGATCTAACGCGAAATCGGTGGCCACTCGGCAATCCGCCGCCCGGGTGATGCGCGGCCCAGGGTCGGTCAATAGCCCGTACGGGGGTTCTTCCGCGCTGGTAGAATTACGAATCAGCCCGGTTCCGCAATCACTCCGTCGGACTATTGAGGGCTCTCCGCGATGAGGGGTAAAAAGCAAAAGGGCGTACTTTGCGGGCCGCCTGCCGGTCGAGCCGCACAGCGCCCGGAGCGGCTCCAATCCGCGACTGCGCCGCATTTTCGGCCGACGTGTCACCGGGCGTGTTCCACCTCGGCACGTCGCATTTTTCAGGTGTTTCACGTCGAAGCGCGAGGAGAGAACAGTGGAAACGACCTGGCTGTCGGACCGCACCGAGTGGCTCGCGGTCCGCACCGAGTGGATGTCGGACCGGACGGAGTGGTTGGCCACCCGGACGGAGTGGATGTCGGACCGGACCGAGTGGCTGGCCGCCCGGACCGAGTGGATGTCGGACCGCACGGAGTGGCCGGCCCCGCGGGCCGGCGCGACGGCGGGCGCCTACGAGCTGGTCGCCGTCCGGTGATCCGCTGCGCCGGGGTGGTCACCCGCCGCCCCGGCGCCACATCCCCGCCGCGGGGTCGTCCGCGCCGGTGGTGATCGAGAACCGGAGGCACTGCGTTGGTTCCCCTGGGGGTTCTGCTGGTGGCCGTCGCGGCGGTCGCGCACGCGAGCTGGAACGTGTGCGCGAAGCGCGTCCCGGACGGCGGCGCCGGTTTCGTGTGGCTCTACAAGGTCGTCGGCAGCCTGCTGGTGCTGCCCATCGGCGTGGTGGCGCTGGCCGGGCAGGGCGGCGTCGACCTCGGGCGCGCGCTGCTGGTGACCGCGGTCGGCGCGCTCTTCCAGCTCGCCTACTACGTCCTGCTCCAGCTCGGCTACGGCAAGTCCGACCTGTCGGTGATCTACCCGCTGTCCAGCGGGATGGCGCCGCTGTTCTCGGTGACGGCGGCGGTGCTGCTGCTGGGCGAGCGGCCCGGACCGCTCGGCCTGGCCGGCGTGGCGGTGGTGGTGGCCGGCGTGGTGATCATCAGCGCCTACCGCTCCACCGGCGACTCCACGCGCACGGCGAAGGTCTACGGCGTCGTGTTCGGCGCCCTGATCGGCATGGCCAACGCGGCGGCGACGCTGTGGGACAAGCAGGCCGTCGACCACCTGGACATCTCGCCGTTCCTCTTCTACTGGGGCGTTTCGGTGTTCGAGGTGCTCCTGCTCGCGCCGGTGGCGCTGCGCGACCGGGCGCGGCTGCGCGGGCTGTGGGCGCACCACCGGCGTGAGGTGCTGCTGGTCGGCGTCCTGGCGCCCACCGCCTACGTGATCGTGCTGTTCGCCCTGCGGCTGGCGCCGGTCAGCGTGATCGCGCCGGCCAAGGAGTTGAGCGTCGTCATGGCGCTGCTCGGCGCCTGGCTGTTCTTGAAGGAGAAAGAACTCGTCCGCCGGTTCGTCGGCGCCCTCGTGGTGACCGGCGGGGTGCTGCTGCTCACCTACGCCTGAATATCGGCGGCCGGACCGAAATTTGTCCCAGCTGTTCCTGTCGGTTTCCGCTCACGTACACGGGAGAATCATGTCCGCGAAGCATGTCCTGGTTACCGGTGGCGCCGGTTTCATCGGTCGGAACATGATCAGGAGGATGGTGCAGGACGGGTACGAGATCACCTCGCTCGACAACTACAAGATCGGTGGCAAGGATTTTCTCCCGGCGGACGTCCAGCAATCGGTGAACTGGCTGGAGGGCGACTCCCGCGACTACCGGTTGGTGGCCGAGGCGGTCAAGGGCAAGGACGCCGTCATCCACCTCGCCGCGCCGTCGTCGTTCCTGATGTACGAGGAGGACCCGGTCGACGGCGCCCACGTCACCACCCACGGCTTCCTCAACGTCCTGGAGGCGGTGCGCCGCAACGACGTGGAGAAGCTGGTCTACGCCAGCACCAGCGCCGTCTACGAGGGCAACCCGGTGCCCTACGTCGAGGGCATGGAGATCAACCCGCCGGACCTCAAGGCGCTGTCGAAGAAGTGGAACGAGGAGGCCGCGCGCCAGTACTCGGAGCGGTACGGCATCAAGGCGATCGGCCTGCGGCCGTTCAGCGTGTACGGGCACGACGAGTTCAGCAAGGGCGGCTACGCCAACGTCATCTCGCTGTTCGCCTGGGCCGCGCTCAACGGCGTGCGCCCGGTGGTGTGGGGCGACGG
The DNA here is from genome assembly GCF_042752395.1 of Actinosynnema sp. NPDC059335. NCBI lineage: Bacteria > Bacillati > Actinomycetota > Actinomycetes > Pseudonocardiales > Pseudonocardiaceae > Actinosynnema > Actinosynnema sp. NPDC059335. The sequence goes on from NZ_JBHYXZ010000042.1 coordinate 34,509, forward strand.
CAGCCAGACCCGCGACTTCATCTACGTCGAGGACGCGGGCTACGCCTTCCAGGTCGCCCTGGAGAAGGACCTGGAGACCCAGGAGTTCAACGTCGGCACGGGGGTCGAGACGACCTTCACCGAGGCGCTGGCCCTGGTCGGCGCGGAGCTGGGCGTGGAGCTGGAGCCGGAGTACGTGCCGGTGCCCATCGCCATCTACGCCGAGCGGCTGCTGGCCGACACCACCAGGGCCCGCGAGGTCCTGGGCTTCGAGCACCGCATCGACGTCCGCGAGGGCGTGCGGCGGGTCGTGGAGGCCGGTCGGGAGGCCCGGCGGCGGTGGCCCGACCTCGGCTCCAAGCAGAGGTACTTCGAGACCCTGCCCCGGGTCTGACCCCGCCGGCCGCGCCCGCGCCGCCGGGGGGCGCGGCCGACCCCCGCACCCCCACCGCAACCCACCAGGAGCGCGTGTGACCACAGTGCTGGCGCTGACCGACGCACCGGACGACGTGGAGAGGTTCTGCGCGAACGGCGAGAAGGTCCTGCTGTTCCGCATCGCGCAGCTGCCCACCGAGCAGCACGACTTCGCCTTCTTCGAACGGCAGTACCGGGCGCTCACCGAGCAGTGCGACCTGTCGCGGGTCGACCTGGTGGTCGCCGAGTACGTCGACTCCCTGCCGCTGCTCTACTTCATGCGCCGGGACGGCTACCACTGCCCGGCGCTGATGATCCCGCACACCAACCCCTACCCGCTGAACATCCTGTTCTACTTCCTGCTCGTCGCGGCGCACCCGCACCCCGGCGACCTGGTGATCTGCGGGTCCACCAACGCCGCGAACGCCTACCGCCGGCTGACCGGCATCCCGGCCCGCAACACCTGCACGTTCGGCATCCGGAACGTCTACCGCCGGCGCGACCGCGCGGCGAGCCGCGCCGCGCTCGGCCTGCCCGCGGACCGGCGCGTCCTGCTCTACACGGGCCGCTTCATGAATGACAAGGGCCTCGGGGCGCTGATCGAGGCGTACCACCTGGTGCGCCGGGAGCGGCCGGAGGCGCTGCTCGTGATGTCCGTGACGCACGTCGACCCGCCCTACTACAACCGGCTCGCGCCCCGGCTGACCGACGCGGTGCTGTTCCAGCGCCTCGACCGCGCCGCCACCGTCGACCTCTACAACGCGGCCGACCTCTACTGGTCCGGCGCCACGAGCATCTTCGAGACCTACGGCAAGGCGCCGCTGGAGGCCCTGGCGTGCGGGGTGCCGGTGGTGGTGCCCCGGTGGGACGGCTTCCCCTACTTCATCGGGTCGCACAACGGCGCGCTCGCCGAGGTCGAGCCGGTCGAGGCGGGCGTCAGCCCCTACGACTTCGCGCGGGTCCGCGCCGACGACCTGGCCGCGAAGTGCCTGGAGGTGCTGGACCGGACCGACGGGCCGGAGATCGCGCTGCCCGCGTGGGGGACCTACGACCACACCATGGGGGTCCTGGCCGACCTCGTCGGCGAGCTGGCCGCGACCGGCCGCACGCGCACCGCCCCCGACCCGGACCGCCCGCTGCCCGTCGACCGCCTGCCCGCGTCCGTGCGCGCGGTGCTCGACCACCACGGGCTGCGCACCACCCGCGACGTCGTGGTCGACGCGCAACGGCAGGGCCTCGTGGACCGCCGCTCGCCGGGCGACCCCGTCCTGCTGCGCCGGCTGCACGACGACGTCTTCGGGCCGATGGCCGCCGACCCGGCCACCGTCGCCGCGGAAGCACCGCGATTCGTCACCACGTGACAAGGAGGCAGAGCACCATGCCGATCGAACCCGACAGCTCGACGTGCCGCCGCTGCGGGATGCCGCTGGCCTACGACCGCTACGTCGCGGAGGTGGAGGGCGACCCGGTCTCGCCGGACCCGCGGCTGTGCGCGCACTGCGCCGGGGTCGCCGCGCCCTCGACCGAGCCGGCCCGCGCGGTGGACGAGGACCGCACCGACCAGCTCGACCTGCTGCTGCGCGTGTACCGGGAGAGCACCGCCTGGCCCCGGGACGCCGCGGCCGTCACCCGGGAGCTGGGCGTGCCCGCGGACGCCGCGCCCGCCGCGCTGCTGGAGAGCGTGCCGCAGCGCCGACCGGGGTCCCGCCACGACGCGGTCGTGCTGTTCAGCGGCGGCAAGGACTCCAGCTGGATGCTCGCCCAGCTCGCCCGGCGCGACGACCTGCGCGTGGTGGCCTGGATGCTCGACCAGGGCTACCAGTCGCCCGCGGCGGTGCGCAACGCCGAGTCGCTGTGCGACAAGCTCGGGGTGGAGCTGGTCATCGCCCGCCCCGAGCAGAACCCGATGAACACGCTGTTCCGCCTCGGCTTCTCGGTGCACGAGGAGGAGGACCCGCACCTGCTGCGCGCGGTGATGTCGTACGGCCCGGCGTGCTGGCCCTGCTTCTCCACGATCGTGGCGCAGTCCTCGGTGTTCTGCCATGAGAACGACGTCCCGCTGTGCTTCATCGGCACGCAGAAGGGCCAGAACCGCACCAACATGCGCGGCAAGCCCTACGTGCCCGGCGGCGCGCTGCCGCCGCTGGACGCCGCGGTCGAGGACATGGTCTCCCTGCTGCGCGCCCACGCCCAGGCCAAGGCGCCCGAGGCGGCCGGGCTGCTGCGCACGTTCCGCACCCGCACGGTGATGGTGCCGTTCTACGAGTTCGTGCCCAAGCCGCCACTGGAGCGCAAGATCGCCGACCTGGAGGCGCTGGGCTGGACCGTGCCGCGCAACACCGGGTCGTGCAGCACCAACTGCATGATGAACGAGCTGGGCTACCGGATCATGCGCAACCAGTACGGCTTCGACATCTACCAGATCGCCGAGGCCCACGAGCGCCGCCTGATGCCCGACCCGACCCCGGCCCCGGTCGCGGTGCTGGACGAGGACGCCATCCGGCGCGGCGCGCGGATGATCGAGCTGACGCCGGTGGAGCGCCTGAAGTGGGGCGTGGACGGTGAGCGGGCGTGACGTCCTGGGACGGGGTGCGCGCCGAGTTCCGGCTCGACCCCGACTACGCGCACCTGTCGATGTCGTTGGTCTCCTCGCACCCGCGGCCGGTGCGGGAGGCGATCGAGCGGCACCGCGCGGGCCTGGACGCCAACCCGGCGCTGTACTTCCACCGCCGTGACGAGCTGGTGCGCGAGGTGCTCGACCGCGCGGGCGCCTACGTGGGCGCGGACCCCGGCTCGATCGCGCTCACCGACAGCACCACCACCGGCCTCGCCGTCGTGCTCACCGGCTTCCGGCTCCGGCCGGGGGAGGAGGTGCTCAGCACCGCGCACGAGCACTACGCGGCTTCGGAGCTGATCCGGTTCAAGGTGGCCGCCTCCGGGGCGCGCCACCGGGTGCTGCGGCTCTACCGGGACCCGCGGCGGGTCACCGAGGAGGAGGTCGTCGCCAACCTGCGGGCCGGCATCTCCGACGAGACCCGCCTGCTGGTGCTCACCTGGGTGCACTCGGGCACCGGGGTGAAGCTGCCGCTGGCCCGGCTGGGCGAGGTGGTGGCCGAGGTCAACCGGGGCCGCGCGGCGGGCCGCGAGGTGCTGGTCTGCGTGGACGGGGTGCACGGCTTCGGCGTCGAGGACTTCCGGGTCGGCGACCTGGGCTGCGACTTCTTCGCCGCCGGCTGCCACAAGTGGCTGTTCGGCCCGCGCGGCACGGGCCTGCTGTGGGGCAGCCCGCGCGGCTGGGCCGCGGTCGACCCGATCAGCCCCTCGTTCGACGTCGAGGTGTTCTGGCCCTGGTACCTGGGCTCGACGCCGGACGGCGTGGCGCCGCCGGGCCGGTTCCACACCCCCGGCGGGTTCCCCGCCTTCGAGCACCGGTGGGCGCTGGCCGAGGCGTTCGGGTTCCACGCCGGCATCGGCCGGGCCGCGGTCGCCGCGCGGACCCACGAGCTGACCGCCCGCTGCCTGCGCGGCCTGTCGGAACTGCCGGGCGTGACCGTGCGCACCCCGGCCGACCCCGCGCTGTCGGCGGGGATGGTCTGCTTCGACGTGGCCGGGGCGCCGCCGGACCAGGTGGTCGAACGGCTCCTCGACGCCCGCGTGGTGGCCGGGCAGACCCCCTACCGCGACAGCGCGGTCCGCTTCGCGCCCAGCGTGGTGAACACGCCCGAGGACGTCGACCGGGGCGTCGCCGCGCTGGCCGCCCTCGTGCCCGCCCTCGCCGGCACCCGGAGGTGATGGACTTGTCCGACGCGCGATCGGTCCTGCGCGCCGCGTTCGACGCGCTCGCCGGGGCCTACGACCCGGCCGAGGTCGACTACTTCCGCCCGGTGGGCCGCCGCGTGGTGGAGCTGGCGGGCGTCGGGGCGGGCGAGCGGGTGCTCGACGTGGGGTGCGGGCGCGGGGCCGCGCTGTTCCCCGCGGCCGAGGCGGTGGGCGAGCGGGGGCGGGCGGTCGGCATCGACCTGTCCGGCGCCATGGTCGCCGCCACGGCGGACGAGGCGCGCTCGCGCGGGCTGCGGCAGGTGGAGGTGCGGCGGATGGACGGCCAGGAGCCGGACTTCCCGCCCGGGTCCTTCGACGCGGTGATCGGCAGCATGAGCGTGCACATGCTGCCCGACACCGGCGCGGCGTTCGCCCGGTTCCACGAGCTGCTGGCGCCGGGCGGTCGGCTGTGCGTGTCCGCACCGACCACGGTGCTGGTCCCGCAGCCGCGGGTGTTCGGCCTCGCGTCCATCGCCCGGTGGGTGCGGCGCTACGAGTCGGGGACCCGGGTCTACCCGCAGTCCGACGCGTTCGGCGGCGCGGAGCGGGTGGAGGCGGACCTGAGGGCCGCCGGGTTCCGGTCGGTCGACGTGCGGGACGAGCCGCTGACGCTCACCGCGCCGTCCGGGCGGGCGCTGGTCGCCTGGACCTGGACGCACGGCATGAGGCTGTTCTGGGAGCGGGTGCCCGCCGAGCGGCGGGCCGAGGTGGCGGCCGACATCGAGGCCGAGGCCGAGCGGTACCGCGACCCGGCGACCGGTCGGCTGGCGATCCCCACGCCGGTGCGCTACGTGACCGCCCGCTGACCCGCTCACGGCCGCGGCGGCGGCCCCGGACCACCGGGACCGCCGCCGCGCGAGGTCAGGACGAGAAGAACAGCCCGCCCAGACCGCGGTGCTTGCGGTGGCCGTAGTGGCCGCCGCCGTAGCCCCAGGCGGGCGGGGGCGGCTGCTGGACGTAGTGCACCTGCGGCGCGGGAGCGGCCGGCGGCGGGGGCGGGGGAGCCATCTGCTGCTCCAACCGGGTGATGGCCTCCAGCTCGCCGTAGTCGAGGAAGACACCGCGGCAGCCGTCGCACTGCTCGATGTGCACACCCATCCGGTCGAACGTGCGCATGTTCCCGTGACACTTGGGGCACTGCATCGTGTGAGCCCTCCTGCTCTTTGCGCGATGTGCCCGATATTAGCCACGTCGAATGGGTGCGTGGGTGGCCACGATGCGCGCACACGCGTCCAACAACGCCTCCTGCGCGTCCGCCAACGCCGAGCCGTCACGCTCCGCAGCGGACAGGGCACGTGCCGCCATCTGCACCACCAGCGCCCGCGCCGGCGCCTCCAGCGCCGACCACGGGTCGTCCCGCGGCACGCCCGTGCCGCCCGCGTCGAGGTACGCCCCGAGCAGCCGGCCCCACGCCACCGGGTCGAGCACGCCCGCCAGGTGCAGCGCGGCCGGGCGCGCCAGGTCCCACGCCGGGTCGCCCGCGCCCAGGTCGTCCACGTCGATCAGCCGGTAGCCGCCGTCCCGCCGCACGAGCTGGCCCAGGTGCCAGTCGCCGTGGATCAGCACCGAGCCCGCCGGCGGGTCCGGCAGCGTCGCGAACGCCCGCCGCACCACGTCGGCCGCCGGCGTGTCGAGGGTCAGTTCCCGCACCGCGCGCCGCATCCGCGGCCACGCGCCCGCCGCGGGCACGGGCGGCGCGAAGTCGGCGGCGGTGAACCGGTGCAGCTCCGCCAGCGCCCGCCCGGCGGCCTCCAGCGGGAGGTCCTCCGGCTCGCCCTGCGGCACCGGCGTCCCCACCGGCCACCCGGTCACCAGGCGACCCGCCACCACCTCCGGTCCCAGCAGCGGCGGCAGCAGGAGGCCGCCCAGCCGCGGGTCGGCGGCCAGCCGCAGCCGCCCGGCCAGCCCGGCGGGGTCCGTCCCGCGCTCGTGGGCCTTGAGCACCACGTCGCCGACCCGGACCACCACCACGTCGCCGCGCACCGCGAGCACGTCGGGCGCGGCGGCGGGGTCCACGAGCGCGGCCATGCCCGCGACCAGGTCGGAGTTCACCCGTTCAGTGTGCCGGGTGCGCCGGCATGCCGAACCGGGCCGTCCCCCGGCCCTGACCTGCGCGGAGTCCGGCCCGCCACCACCCGGTCGGGGAACGCGCGGGAGGGGTGGGGCGTTGGACCGTGGACGGGCGCCCCGGGCGGGCGGCATCCGTTTTGACCCCTGGGAACCGACCGGGGTATCTTTGGTACTCGTGCCCGACCCATGTCGGGCCGCTCCGCGTGCCTACGCGCCAGTGGTGCTGGAAAGCCGGCCGCGGTGACCTCCACGCGTAGGGGCATCCTGGGATGTTGCCTGCGGACCTGGGAGTGAAGGGCGCGACACGCCCGACCTCGGGTGCAGAGAGGGACCAAGTAAACAGGGCTCGTCGCCCACGCGGCGGGCACGTAAAGGGAAGAAGCAGCCGGCGTATGCCAACGATCCAGCAGCTGGTCCGCAAGGGCCGGCAGGACAAGGTCGCCAAGCAGAAGACCGCGGCGCTCAAGGGCAGCCCGCAGCGGCGCGGTGTGTGCACCCGCGTCTACACGACCACGCCCAAGAAGCCGAACTCGGCGCTGCGCAAGGTGGCCCGCGTGAAGCTCACGAGCGGCATCGAGGTCACGGCTTACATCCCCGGTGAGGGCCACAACCTCCAGGAGCACTCGATGGTGCTCGTGCGCGGCGGTCGTGTGAAGGACCTCCCCGGTGTCCGCTACAAGATCATCCGCGGTTCCCTCGACACGCAGGGCGTGAAGAACCGCAAGCAGGCTCGCAGCCGGTACGGCGCGAAGAAGGAGAAGAGCTGATGCCCCGCAAGGGACCGGCCCCGAAGCGGCCGCTGATCTCCGACCCGGTCTACAGCTCTCCGCTGGTGACCCAGCTCATCAACAAGGTGCTGGTCGACGGCAAGCGCTCCGTGGCCGAGCGGATCGTGTACGGCGCCCTCGAAGGCGCCCGCGAGAAGACCGGCACGGACCCGGTCGTCACGCTCAAGCGCGCGCTGGACAACGTCAAGCCCGCCCTCGAGGTGAAGTCCCGCCGCGTCGGTGGCGCCACCTACCAGGTGCCGGTCGAGGTGAAGCCGGGCCGCTCGACCACGCTCGCGCTGCGCTGGCTGATCACCTTCTCCCGGCAGCGCCGCGAGAAGACCATGGTCGAGCGCCTGATGAACGAGCTGCTCGACGCGAGCAACGGCCTCGGCGCGAGCGTCAAGCGCCGCGAGGACACGCACAAGATGGCCGAGTCGAACAAGGCCTTCGCCCACTACCGCTGGTGATGTGACGCCCCGCCGGTTCCCCGAGGACCGGTGGGGCTCTCCCAGCCCTAGTGAGCCTGCTACCAGCTAGCTCAAGACAGGGGAAGACACCCGTGGCACAGGACGTGCTCACCGACCTGGCCAAGGTCCGCAACATCGGGATCATGGCCCACATCGACGCGGGCAAGACCACGACGACCGAGCGGATCCTGTTCTACACCGGGATCAGCTACAAGATCGGCGAGGTCCACGACGGCGCCGCGGTCATGGACTGGATGGAGCAGGAGCAGGAGCGCGGCATCACGATCACGTCGGCCGCGACGACCTGCTTCTGGAAGAACCACCAGATCAACCTGATCGACACGCCGGGCCACGTCGACTTCACCGTCGAGGTGGAGCGCAACCTCCGCGTCCTCGACGGCGCCGTTGCCGTGTTCGACGGCAAGGAGGGCGTCGAGCCCCAGTCCGAGCAGGTCTGGCGCCAGGCGACCAAGTACGACGTCCCGCGCATCTGCTTCGTCAACAAGATGGACAAGCTCGGCGCGGACTTCTACTTCACCATCCGCACCATCTCCGAGCGCCTGGGCGCGAAGCCGCTGCCGATCCAGATCCCGATCGGGGCCGAGAGCGACTTCATCGGCGTCGTCGACCTGGTCGAGATGCGCGCGCTCACCTGGCGCGGCGAGGTCCAGAAGGGCGAGGACTACACCGTCGAGGAGATCCCCGCGGACCTCCTCGAGCGGGCGCAGGAGTACCGCGAGCAGCTCATCGAGGCCGTGGCCGAGACCGACGACTCCCTCATGGAGGCGTACCTCGGCGGCGAGGAGCTGACCGTCGCGCAGATCAAGGCGGGCATCCGCAAGATCGTGTCCGAGGGTTCCGCGTACCCGGTGCTGTGCGGTTCCGCGTTCAAGAACAAGGGCGTGCAGCCCATGCTCGACGCGGTGATCGACTACCTGCCGTCCCCGCTGGACCTGCCCCCGGTCGAGGGCACCCTCCAGGACGGCGAGACGCCGGCGTTCCGCAAGGCCGACAGCGCCGAGCCGTTCTCCGCGCTGGCCTTCAAGATCGCCGTGCACCCGTTCTTCGGCAAGCTGACCTACATCCGGGTCTACTCGGGCAAGGTCGCCTCCGGCACCCAGGTCATCAACTCGACCAAGGACCGCAAGGAGCGCATCGGGAAGATCTTCCAGATGCACGCCAACAAGGAGAACCCGGTCGAGGAGGCCGTGGCCGGTCACATCTACGCCGTGATCGGTCTGAAGGACACCACCACCGGTGAGACGCTCTGCGACCCGCAGGCGCCCATCGTGCTGGAGTCCATGACCTTCCCCGAGCCGGTCATCCAGGTGGCGATCGAGCCGAAGACGAAGGCCGACCAGGAGAAGCTGGGCACCGCGATCCAGAAGCTGGCCGAGGAGGACCCGACGTTCCGGGTCAACCTGGACCAGGAGACCGGCCAGACCATCATCGCCGGCATGGGCGAGCTCCACTTGGACATCCTGGTGGACCGCATGCGCCGCGAGTTCAAGGTCGAGGCCAACATCGGCAAGCCGCAGGTGGCGTACCGGGAGACCATCCGCCGCAAGGTGGAGAAGTACTCCTACACCCACAAGAAGCAGACCGGTGGCTCCGGCCAGTTCGCGAAGGTCCTCATCGACCTGGAGCCGCTGGAGAAGACCGAGGACGGCGCTCTCTACGAGTTCGTCAACGCGGTCACCGGTGGTCGCATCCCCCGGGAGTACATCCCGTCGGTGGACGCGGGCGCCCAGGACGCGATGCAGTACGGCGTGCTGGCGGGCTACCCGCTGGTGGGCGTCAAGGTGACGCTGGTCGACGGCGCCTACCACGAGGTCGACTCCTCGGAGATGGCGTTCAAGATCGCGGGCTCCATGGCGCTCAAGGAAGCCGCCCGGCAGGCCAGCCCGGCGATCCTCGAGCCGTTGATGGCGGTCGAGGTCACCACGCCCGAGGAGTACATGGGCGACGTGATCGGCGACTTGAACTCCCGCCGTGGCCAGATCCAGGCCATGGAGGAGCGCAGCGGCACCCGCGTCGTCAAGGCGCTGGTCCCGCTGTCGGAGATGTTCGGGTATGTCGGCGACCTGCGGTCCAAGACCCAGGGTCGTGCGAACTACTCGATGACCTTTGACTCCTACGCCGAGGTTCCCGCGAACGTCGCGAAGGAGATCATCGCGAAGGCGACGGGCGAGTAACCCCAACCGGAGCACCGCTGCACCACGCGGGCTCTCCGGGGGGATGCCCCGGGGTCCGCACAACCGACCCTGACGTGACGCCCGGCGGGCAGCAAACCGCCCGCCGGGCTCAGCAACAGAAGTCCAGGAGGACAATCCAGTGGCGAAGGCGAAGTTCGAGCGGACGAAGCCGCACGTCAACATCGGCACCATCGGTCACATCGACCACGGCAAGACGACGCTGACCGCGGCGATCTCCAAGGTCCTGCACGACAAGTACCCGGACCTCAACCCCTTCACGCCGTTCGACCAGATCGACAAGGCGCCGGAGGAGAAGCAGCGCGGCATCACCATCTCGATCGCCCACATCGAGTACCAGACCGACAAGCGCCACTACGCGCACGTCGACTGCCCCGGTCACGCCGACTACATCAAGAACATGATCACCGGTGCGGCGCAGATGGACGGCGCCATCCTGGTGGTCGCGGCGACCGACGGCCCGATGCCGCAGACCAAGGAGCACGTCCTCCTGGCCCGCCAGGTCGGTGTGCCCTACATCGTGGTGGCCCTGAACAAGGCCGACATGGTGGACGACGAGGAGATCCTGGAGCTCGTCGAGCTCGAGGTCCGCGAGCTGCTCTCCGAGTACGAGTTCCCCGGTGACGACCTGCCGGTCGTCCGCGTCTCCGCGCTGAAGGCGCTGGAGGGCGACGCCGAGTGGGGCGAGAAGCTCATCGGCCTGATGGACGCCGTGGACGAGAACATCCCGGAGCCCGAGCGCGAGGTCGACCGGCCGTTCCTGATGCCGGTCGAGGACGTGTTCACCATCACCGGTCGCGGCACCGTGGTGACCGGCCGCATCGAGCGCGGTGTCATCAAGGTCAACGAGGAAGTCGAGATCGTCGGCATCAAGGAGCAGTCGCGCAAGACGACTGTCACCTCGATCGAGATGTTCAAGAAGTTCCTCGACGAGGGCCAGGCGGGCGACAACGCCGCCCTGCTGCTGCGCGGCATCAAGCGCGAGGAGGTGGAGCGCGGCATGGTGATCGTGAAGCCGGGCACCACCACCCCGCACACCGAGTTCGAGGCGCAGGTCTACATCCTGTCCAAGGACGAGGGCGGCCGCCACACGCCGTTCTTCAACAACTACCGCCCGCAGTTCTACTTCCGCACCACCGACGTGACCGGCGTCGTGACCCTCCCCGAGGGCACCGAGATGGTCATGCCGGGCGACACCACCTCCATGTCCGTGAAGCTGATCCAGCCGATCGCCATGGACGAGGGTCTGCGGTTCGCCATCCGCGAGGGTGGCCGCACCGTCGGCGCGGGTTCGGTCACCAAGATCATCAAGTGACCTGGCTCTAAGTTCCACCCCCCGATTTGGTCTGCGCACCGGCGTGTGCGACCATTGACGGGTTGCTCGTCGGGGCGGCCGGTTCGAGTCTGGACTCGGCCGCCCCGCCACGAGCGGGGTGTGATCGAGAAACACAATCCCACAGGCTTGATCAGTGGGACCGGTCTATCGGTTGGGGCGCGACACGCCCGACCGCGTGGACCGGGCACCGTGACACCGCTCGGTGTCAGTCCTGAATAGGGGGCGGAGCGCGCCGGAGGTCCCGTGACCTCGTGCAAGGTGCCCGCACCGCAGCGGTACTAGAAGCAGAGGAACGGCAAGCCATCATGGCGGGACAGAAGATCCGCATCCGGCTCAAGGCCTACGACCACGAGGCGATCGACGCGTCCGCGCGCAAGATCGTCGAGACCGTGACGCGCACCGGCGCTCGGGTCGTCGGGCCTGTGCCGCTGCCCACTGAGAAGAACGTTTACTGCGTCATCCGCTCGCCGCACAAGTACAAGGACTCGCGCGAGCACTTCGAGATGCGCACGCACAAGCGTCTGATCGACATCCTCGACCCGACGCCGAAGACGGTGGACGCGCTCATGCGCATCGACCTGCCGGCGAGCGTCGACGTCAACATCCAGTAAGCGTTGGACGCGGCAGTGTTGATCCCATTTGGGGCGGAGAGTAACGAGACCCATGTCTGACAGGCAGGTTAAGGGCCTCCTGGGCACCAAGCTCGGCATGACTCAGGTCTTCGACGAGAACAACCGGATCGTTCCGGTGACCGTCGTCAAGGCCGAGCCGAACGTGGTCACCCAGGTTCGGACCCAGGAGAACGACGGCTACTCGGCCGTGCAGCTGGCCTTCGGCGCGATCGACCCGCGCAAGGTCAACAAGCCCGTCGCGGGCCACTACGCCAAGGCGGGCGTCACGCCCCGCCGCCACCTGGCGGAGCTGCGCACCACGGACGCGTCCGAGTACACGGTCGGCCAGGAAGTCACCGCCGAGGTCTTCGAGGCCGGCGCGGTGGTCGACGTGGTCGGCACCAGCAAGGGCAAGGGCACCGCGGGTGTCATGAAGCGCCACGGCTTCCGCGGCCTCGGCGCGAGCCACGGCACGCAGCGCAAGCACCGCTCGCCCGGTTCCATCGGCGGCTGCGCCACGCCCGGCCGCGTGTTCAAGGGCCTGCGCATGGCGGGTCGCATGGGCAACGTGCGGGTGACCACGCAGAACCTCAAGGTGCACCGCGTGGACGCCGAGTCCGGCCTGCTGCTCATCAAGGGCGCCGTCCCCGGCCCCAAGGGCGGCACCGTGTTCATCAAGACCGCTGCGAAGGGTGGTGCCTGATCATGACGTCCGTTGAGATCCGCACCCCGGCCGGCGCGACCGACGGCTCCGTCGAGCTGCCCGCCGCGATCTTCGACGCGCAGGCGAACGTGGCCCTGCTGCACCAGGTCGTCGTGGCCCAGCAGGCCGCGGCCCGCCAGGGCACGCACGCGACCAAGACCCGCGGCGACGTCCGCGGTGGTGGCAAGAAGCCGTACCGGCAGAAGGGCACCGGCCGCGCCCGCCAGGGCTCGACCCGCGCGCCGCAGTTCGCCGGCGGTGGCACGGTCCACGGCCCGCAGCCGCGCGACTACAGCCAGCGCACCCCCAAGAAGATGAAGGCCGCCGCCCTGCGTGGCGCCCTCTCCGACCGGGCGCGTGCCGGCCAGGTCCACGTGGTGTCGGGCTTCGTCGAGGGCGACACGCCGTCGACCAAGTCGGCCCGCAAGGTGCTGGAGTCGGTGACCGAGGCCCGCCGCGTGCTGGCCGTGCTGCTGCGCACCGACGAGGTTTCGTGGGTCAGCCTGCGCAACCTGCCGCACGTGCACATCATCGCGCCGGACCAGCTGAACACCTACGACGTGCTGGTCAACGACGACGTGGTGTTCACCAAGGACGCCCTCGACGTGTTCCTGGCGAGCAAGGCCCAGCACGGGCAGGGTTCCGCCGAGGCCACCGCGACGTCGTCCGACGCCGACGAGGAGGCCGCGAAGTGATCCCCGACCACCGGGACATCCTGCTCGCGCCGGTCATCTCCGAGAAGTCCTACGGGCTGCTCGAGGAGAACAAGTACACCTTCGTGGTGGCTCCCGGCTCGAACAAGACCCAGATCAAGATTGCCGTGGAGAAGGTCTTCGGCGTCAAGGTCGTCAGCGTCAACACGATCAACCGCCAGGGCAAGCGCAAGCGGACCCGCACGGGATACGGCAAGCGCAAGGACACCAAGCGCGCCATCGTGACGCTGTCCGCCGAGAGCAAGCCGATCGAGATCTTCGGCGGCCCGGCCGCCTGATGACGACGAGGACTGCGTAGAGATGGGCATTCGCAAGTACAAGCCGACGACCCCCGGTCGTCGCGGTGCGAGCGTCTCCGACTTCGCCGAGATCACTCGGACGACGCCGGAGAAGTCGCTGATCCGCCCGCTGCACGGCCGCGGTGGCCGCAACGCGTCGGGCAAGATCACGACGCGGCACAAGGGCGGCGGCCACAAGCGGGCCTACCGCCTGATCGACTTCCGCCGCACCGACAAGGACGGCGTGCCGGCCAAGGTCGCGCACATCGAGTACGACCCCAACCGCACCGCGCGCATCGCGCTGCTGCACTACTTCGACGGCGAGAAGCGCTACATCATCGCCCCGTCGAAGCTCCAGCAGGGCGACGTCGTGGAGAACGGCCCCAAGGCCGACATCAAGCCGGGCAACAACCTGCCGCTGCGCAACATCCCCGTCGGCACGGTGGTCCACGCGATCGAGCTCCGCCCCGGCGGCGGCGCGAAGATCGCCCGCTCGGCCGGTGCCAGCGTGCAGCTCGTCGCCAAGGACGGCCCCTACGCCCAGCTGCGGATGCCCTCGGGCGAGATCCGCAACGTGGACGTCCGGTGCCGCGCCACGGTCGGCGAGGTCGGCAACGCCGAGCACCAGAACATCAACTGGGGCAAGGCCGGCCGCATGCGGTGGAAGGGCAAGAAGCCCACCGTCCGCGGTGTCGCCATGAACCCGGTCGACCACCCGCACGGTGGTGGTGAGGGCAAGACCTCCGGTGGTCGCCACCCGGTGAACCCCGCGGGCAAGCCCGAGGGTCGCACCCGCCGCCGCAAGCCAAGCGACAAGCTCATCGTCCGGCGTCGTCGCACCGGTAAGAAGCGCTGAGCAGGGAGGGAGTGAAGGATGCCTCGCAGCCTTAAGAAGGGCCCCTTCGTGGACGACCACCTGCTCAAGAAGGTGGACGTCCTCAACGAGTCGGGCAAGAAGACCGTCATCAAGACCTGGTCCCGCCGGTCGACGATCATCCCCGACATGCTGGGCCACACGATCGCGGTGCACGACGGCCGCAAGCACGTGCCGGTGTTCGTGACGGAGGCGATGGTCGGGCACAAGCTCGGCGAGTTCGCCCCGACCCGCACGTTCAAGGGTCACATCAAGGACGACCGGAAGTCGCGCCGCCGCTAAGGCGACGAACTAGAGGAAGAGCAAGGGGAAGCAGCGATGAACGCCCGTAACGAAGCCGAAGCGCCGGAGTTCCCGCGCGCCGTGGCTCGGGCTCGCTACGTCCGCGACACGCCGATGAAGGTGCGCCGCGTCGTCGAGCTCATCAGGGGTCGTAGCGCCAGCGAGGCCCTGGCCGTGCTCCAGTTCGCGCCGCAGGCTGCATCTGAGCCGGTCCGGAAGGTGCTGCAGAGCGCCGTGGCCAACGCCGAGAACAACCTGTCCCTCGACCCCGACACCCTGTGGGTGTCGAAGGTCTACGTGGACGAGGGTCCGACCCTCAAGCGGTTCCGCCCGCGCGCCCAGGGCCGCGCCTACCGGATCCGCAAGCGGACGAGCCACATCACCGTCGAGGTGGAGAGCCGTCCGAAGCAGACCAGCGCGAAGGCCGGCGCTGACAGGAAGGGGGCTCGGTAGTGGGCCAGAAGATCAACCCGCACGGCTTCCGACTTGGTATCACCACGGACTGGAAGTCCCGCTGGTACGCCGACAAGCAGTACGCCGAGTACGTGGCCGAGGACGTCAAGATCCGCAAGCTGCTCTCGCGCGGCATGGAGCGGGCCGGCATCTCGAAGGTGGAGATCGAGCGCACCCGGGACCGGGTCCGCGTCGACATCCACACCGCCCGGCCGGGCATCGTCATCGGCCGCCGCGGCGCCGAGGCCGACCGCATCCGCGGTGAGCTGGAGAAGCTCACCAAGAAGCAGGTGCAGCTCAACATCCTCGAGGTGAAGAGCCCCGAGTCGGACGCGCAGCTCGTCGCGCAGGGCGTGGCCGAGCAGCTGTCCAACCGCGTCGCCTTCCGCCGCGCGATGCGCAAGGCCATCCAGTCGGCCATGCGCTCGCCGCAGGTCAAGGGCATCCGCGTGCAGTGCGGCGGCCGTCTCGGCGGCGCCGAGATGTCCCGCTCCGAGCACTACCGCGATGGCCGCGTGCCGCTGCACACGCTGCGCGCCGACATCGACTACGGCTTCTTCGAGGCCCGCACCACGTTCGGCCGGATCGGCGTGAAGGTGTGGATCTACAAGGGCGACGTGGTCGGTGGCATCAGCGCCAAGCGCGAGCGCGACGCCGCCCCGGCGGCCGACCGCGCGCCGCGCCGCGACCGCGCCGACCGCCCGAACCGGGCGCGTCGCTCGGGTGCGAGCGGCACCACCGCGACGAGCACCGAGGCCGGCCGGGCCGCCGCGGGCGACCAGACCGCCGCGCCGACCGCGACCGATGAGAAGACGGAGGGCTGAGTCGTGCTCATCCCGCGCAGGGTTAAGCACCGCAAGCAGCACCACCCCGGACGGTCCGGTGCTGCCAAGGGCGGCACGAGGGTCACCTTCGGCGAGTACGGCATCCAGGCCCTGGAGCCCGCCTACGTGACCAACCGGCAGATCGAGTCGGCTCGTATCGCCATCACGCGGCACATCCGCCGCGGTGGCAAGGTGTGGATCAACATCTTCCCGGACCGCCCGCTGACCAAGAAGCCCGCCGAGACCCGCATGGGTTCCGGCAAGGGCTCGCCGGAGTGGTGGGTGGCCAACATCAAGCCGGGTCGGGTGCTCTTCGAGATGAGCTTCCCGAACGAGGCCGTGGCCCGCGAGGCGCTCCGCCGCGCGATCCACAAGCTCCCGATGAAGTGCCGCATCGTTACGCGTGAGGGTGGTGAGTTCTGATGGCAGCGGGTACCACCGCTTCCGAGCTGCGTGAGCTCACCGAGGAAGAGCTCGTGCTGCGCCTGAGGGAGGCGAAGGAGGAGCTGTTCAACCTCCGCTTCCAGATGGCCACCGGGCAGCTCGACAACAACCGCCGCCTGCGCACGGTCCGGCACGAGATCGCCCGGATCTACACCGTGATGCGGGAGCGGGAGCTGGGCCTCTCGGCCTCTCCCGACGCGGTTTCCACTGGTGAGGGTGCGGCATGAGCGAGAACAACGAAGTGACTACCGAGGGTCGCAACGACCGCAAGGTCCGCGAGGGCTACGTCGTGTCCGACAAGATGGACAAGACGATCGTGGTGGCGGTCGAGGACCGCAAGAAGCACCGCCGGTACTCGAAGGTCATGCGCTCCACCACCAAGGTGAAGGCGCACGACGAGCAGAACACCGCCGGCATCGGCGACCGTGTGCTGCTCATGGAGACGCGGCCGCTGTCGGCCACCAAGCGCTGGCGCCTCGTCGAGATCCTCGAGAAGGCCAAGTAAGCCCACGGAGAACGGGCACAGCGCGTTCGACCGAGCCCGTCAGGTCGGAAATCTGGCGGGCCAGGAATGGTCAAGGAGCAGGTAAGTGATCCAGCAGGAGTCGCGGCTGCGCGTCGCCGACAACACCGGTGCGAAGGAAATCCTCTGCATCCGTGTTCTCGGTGGCTCGGGCCGCCGCTACGCGGGCATCGGGGACATCATCGTCGCAACGGTGAAGCAGGCCATCCCGGGCGCCGGCGTGAAGAAGGGCGACGTCGTCAAGGCGGTCATCGTCCGCACCGTCAAGGAGAAGCGCCGTCCGGACGGCTCGTACATCCGGTTCGACGAGAACGCCGCGGTGCTCATCAAGAACGACAACGAGCCGCGGGGCACCCGCATCTTCGGCCCGGTCGGTCGTGAGCTGCGCGACAAGAAGTTCATGAAGATCATCTCGTTGGCGCCGGAGGTGCTCTGACCATGAAGGTGAAGAAGGGCGACACCGTCGTGGTTATCGCCGGCAAGGACAAGGGCGCTCGCGGCAAGGTCATCATGGCCTACCCCGCCGAGAACCGCGTCCTGGTCGAGGGCGTCAACCGCATCAAGAAGCACACCCGGATCTCGCAGACCGAGCGCGGCGCGCAGTCGGGCGGCATCGTGACGCAGGAAGCCCCCATCCACGTGTCCAACGTGATGGTGGTCGACTCCGACGGCAAGCCGACCCGCGTGGGCTACCGGACGAACGACGAGGGCAAGCGGGTCCGCATTTCCCGTCGTAACGGGAAGGACATCTGATGACCACCGTTGAGAAGACCGTTCCGCGGCTGAAGGCCCGCTACCGCGAGGAGATCGTCCCCTCGCTGCGCGAGCAGTTCGAGTACGCCAACGTCATGCAGATCCCGGGCGTGGTGAAGGTCGTCGTGAACATGGGCGTCGGCGACGCCGCCCGCGACGGCAAGCTGATCGAGGGTGCGGTGAAGGACCTGTCGGTCATCACGGGCCAGCGGCCCGAGGTGCGGCGGGCGCGCAAGTCCATCGCGCAGTTCAAGCTGCGCGAGGGCATGCCGATCGGCGCGCGGGTCACGCTGCGCGGCGACCGCATGTGGGAGTTCCTGGACCGCCTGTTGACGATCGCGCTGCCGCGCATCCGCGACTTCCGCGGCCTCTCCGGCAAGCAGTTCGACGGCAACGGGAACTACACGTTCGGCCTCAACGAGCAGTCGATGTTCCACGAGATCGACCCGGACGCGATCGACCGTCCTCGCGGCATGGACATCACCGTGGTCACCACCGCGACCAACGACGAAGAGGGTCGGGCGCTGCTGAAGCTCCTGGGCTTCCCGTTCCGGGAGCAGTGAGCCTGGTGTCCGCCGCCGAGCGTTGCAACAAGGAGAACTGATCATGGCCAAGAAGGCGCTGATCAACAAGGCCGCGGCCAAGCCGAAGTTCAAGGTGCGGGGCTACACCCGCTGCCAGCGTTGCGGTCGCCCGCACTCGGTGTTCCGCAAGTTCGGCCTGTGCCGGATCTGCCTCCGCGAGATGGCGCACCGGGGCGAGCTGCCCGGTGTGAACAAGTCCAGCTGGTAAGCCCGGCTCGGCGGCAGGTTTTTCTAGACCCATCACTTCGCTGTAGGCCCGTCCACGACCAGCCGGCCGCACGGCCGGCTCGGACCCTGGCTGGGGAACCGCAGCGAGAAAGGTTGACCAGGTCACCATGACGATGACCGACCCGATCGCAGACATGTTGACGCGTCTGCGGAACGCGAACTCGGCTTACCACGACAAGGTCGTGATGCCGCACTCGAAGTTGAAGGCCAACATCGCCGAGATCCTCAAGCGCGAGGGCTACATCGCGAGCTACCGCGACGAGCAGGGCGACGTGGCCAAGAACCTGGTTATCGAGCTGAAGTACGGCCCGAACCGGGAGCGCAGCATCGCCGGCCTCCGCCGCGTGTCGAAGCCCGGTCTGCGCGTGTACGCCAAGTCGACCAACCTGCCGAAGGTGCTGGGCGGTCTGGGCGTCGCGATCATTTCGACCTCTGGCGGTCTGATGACCGACCGCCAGGCCAACAAGTCGGGCGTGGGCGGAGAAGTCCTCGCCTACGTCTGGTGAGGAAGGGGGACTAGGCAATGTCGCGCATCGGAAAGCTGCCGATCACCGTCCCCGCCGGGGTCGACGTGAACATCGACGGCCGGGCTGTGAGCGTGAAGGGCCCGAAGGGCACCCTGTCGCTGACCATCGCCGAGCCGATCATCATCGAGAAGGCCGAGGACGGCACGCTCGAGGTGAAGCGCCCGAACGACGAGCGCCGCAGCCGCTCGCTGCACGGCCTGTCGCGCACCCTGGTGCAGAACATGGTCGTCGGCGTCACGCAGGGCTACGAGAAGAAGATGGAGATCCACGGCGTCGGTTACCGCGTGGCGCTCAAGGGCTCCGACCTGGAGTTCGCGCTGGGCTACAGCCACCCGGTGAAGGTCGAGGCCCCCGAGGGCATCACCTTCGCGGTGGAGACCCCGACCCGGTTCTCCGTGGCCGGCATCGACAAGCAGCTCGTGGGCGAGGTCGCCGCCAACATCCGCAAGCTCCGCAAGCCCGACCCGTACAAGGGCAAGGGCGTGCGGTACGCGGGCGAGAAGATCCGCCGCAAGGTCGGAAAGACGGGTAAGTGACATGAGCGAGACTGCAACGAAGTCCGTTTCTTCGGGGCGGAAGCCGGTGGGCAAGGACATCTCGACCACTCGCCGCATCGCCAAGACCCGCCGTCACTTCCGCCTCCGCAAGAAGGTCAGCGGCACGGCGGAGCGCCCCCGCCTGGTGGTGCACCGGTCGTCGAAGCACATCACCGTGCAGATCATCGACGACCTCGCCGGCCACACCCTGGCGGCGGCCTCCTCGGTGGAGGCGGACGTCCGGGCGATCGACGGCGACAAGAAGGCCCGTGCGGCGAAGGTCGGCCAGCTGGCCGCCGCCCGCGCGAAGGACGCCGGGATCACGAAGGTGGTCTTCGACCGCGGCGGCAACGCCTACCACGGTCGCATCGCCGCTCTGGCCGATGCCGCCCGTGAGGCGGGGCTGGAGTTCTGACATGTACATGAACCGGATTGAGAGGGACGCCTGATGCCAGGACGCACGCGTCGCGAAGGCGGCGGGGGCGAGCGCGGAGAGCGTCGCGACCGTCGTGACGGCGGCCGCGGCGGCGCGGCCCAGGAGAAGACCCCGCACCTGGAGCGCGTGGTTGCGATCAACCGCGTCTCCAAGGTCGTGAAGGGTGGTCGTCGCTTCAGCTTCACCGCGCTGGTCGTGGTCGGCGACGGTGACGGCATGGTCGGTGTCGGCTACGGCAAGGCCAAGGAAGTTCCGGCGGCGATCGCCAAGGGTGTGGAGGAGGCGAAGAAGAACTTCTTCCGCGTCCCCCGCATCGCGGGCACGATCCCTCACCCGGTGCAGGGCGAGAAGGCGGCCGGTGTCGTGCTGCTGCGCCCGGCGTCGGCCGGTACCGGTGTCATCGCCGGTGGCGCGGTCCGCGCGGTGCTGGAGTGCGCCGGCGTCCACGACGTGCTGAGCAAGTCGCTGGGCTCCGACAACGCCATCAACATCGTGCACGCCACCGTGGCGGCGCTGAAGGGCCTGCAGCGTCCGGAGGAGGTGGCCGCCCGCCGCGGTCTGCCCCTGGAGGACGTGGCCCCCGCCGGCATGCTCCGTGCCCGTGCAGGGGCGGTGTGACCATGGCACAGCTCAAGGTGACCCAGGTCAAGAGCAGCATCGGTACCAAGCACAACCACCGTGAGTCCCTCCGGACCCTGGGGTTGCGCAAGATCCGCCAGTCGGTGGTCCGCGAGGACACGCCGCAGGTGCGCGGGCTCATCCACGCCGTGCGCCACCTGGTGGTCGTCGAGGAGGTCCAGTCGTGACCATCAAGATCCATGACCTGCGCCCGGCCCCCGGCGCCAAGACCGCGAAGACCCGTGTCGGTCGCGGTGAGGGCTCCAAGGGCAAGACCGCCGGTCGCGGCACGAAGGGCACCGGAGCGCGGAAGAACGTCTCGCCGCGCTTCGAGGGTGGCCAGATGCCGCTGCACATGCGCCTGCCGAAGCTGAAGGGCTTCCGCAACCCGTTCCGGACCGAGTACCAGGTCGTGAACGTGGGCGACCTCGCCCGGTTGTTCCCGGACGGCGGTCGGGTGGACGTGGACGCGCTCGTCCACGTGGGCCTGGTGCGCAAGAACCAGCTCGTCAAGGTCCTCGGCGACGGTGACCTGGACGGCGTCAAGCTCGACGTCGTGGCGAACAAGTTCTCCGGCAGCGCGGTCGAGAAGATCGCCGCCGCCGGTGGCACCACCACCGTGCTCTGACGCGCGGCACGTCCGCGCCGCAGCACTGCCGAACGGCCCCGGAGCCTCCCGCTCCGGGGCCGTTCGCGTGCGCGGCGGTGACGCCCGTCCGGCGGGCGGCGCGAGGTCCGTCGTTTTTGTCCGGTCCCTGCCGGCGGCCGATACTTTTTCGGCCGATCGGTTTTTGACGGTTGCCGGCGCTGCCGGGGGTGTCCCGCCGGCAGGGCGGGCCGATGAGACGGTCGTTCGCGCAGGGCGTAAAACCGGTTGGCGGGCCGGGTTAGCGTGCCCGCATGTGGCTCGCGGTCTTCTTCGGCGCCTCGGTCCTGGTCGCACTGACCCCGGGCGCCAACAACCTCCTCGGGATGCACCACGGGGTGCACCACGGCCCGTTGCGGGCCGCCACGGCGCTCCTGGGCCGCCTTGCGGCCTTCTCCCTGATGGTCGGCGCGGTGGTCGTCGGGCTCGGGCCGGTCCTGGCCGCGAGCCAGGTCGCCCTCACGGTCGTCAAGTGGGCCGGCGCGGCCTACCTCGTCTACCTCGCCGTGCGCATCCTGATGACCAAGGACGGCGCCGAAACGCCTGCCAGGAAGGGCACCCCGCTGCGCAAGGAGTTCCTGGTGGCGATCACCAACCCCAAGGCGTTGCTGATCTTCACGGCGTTCGTGCCGCAGTTCGTCGACCCCGCCCGCGGCCCGATCCCGGCGCAGCTCGCCCTGCTCGGCGCGGTGTACCTGGCGGCGGAGGCGTTGGCCGGCACGGCCTACGTGGCGCTCGGCGCGGGCATCCGGAAGGCGGGGCTGACCCGGCGCGCGAAGCAGCGCCTGGACAAGGGCACGGCGGTCGTCCTGCTCGGGATGGCGGGCGTGCTGGCCACCGGTCGAACTTGATCCATTCGGGGGCTTGCCGGCGGCCGTAGTCGATCGGGTACGAAGTGTGAGGGACGACTGGCTACGGCAATCGGCCACGCGACTGTTAAAGTCGCGGGCTGAACCCGGATGCCCTCCGGGTCGGTCGCGGCTACCCGTCGCTTCCGCCACCGTCGGCGATGGTCGACGGCATGTCCGCAAGACTGTGCCGGCACAAAGTCGGCACCGCAGGATGCCGACCCCCGCGGGGCGGCAACGCTGATGGAGGTTCGCGTGCTCGGCGCATTCCGCTCGGCTCTCGCGACGCCGGACCTACGCAAGAAGATCCTCTTCACCCTGGGGATCGTCGTGGTGTACCGGTTGGGCGCCACCATGCCCGCGCCGGGCGTCTCCTTCAAGAACGTCAAACAATGCGTCGAGCAGGTGGACCAGCAGGGGATCTACTCGCTGATCAACCTGTTCAGCGGTGGCGCCCTGCTGAACTTGTCGATCTTCGCGCTCGGCATCATGCCGTACATCACGGCGAGCATCATCATCCAGCTGCTCACCGTGGTCATCCCGCGGTTCGAGCAGCTGAAGAAGGAAGGGCAGGCGGGTCAGGGCAAGCTGACCCAGTACACCCGCTACCTGACCATCGCGCTCGCCGTCCTGCAGTCCACGGGCATCATCGCCCTGGCCGTGCGCGACCAGCTGTTCCAGAACTGCTCCGTGCCCGTCATCCCCGACGAGAGCATCTTCAACCTGGTCGTCCTCGTGGTCGTGATGACCGCCGGCACCAGCGTGATCATGTGGCTCGGTGAGATCATCACCGAGAAGGGGATCGGCAACGGCATGTCGCTGCTGATCTTCACCGGCATCGCGGCCCGCATCCCGATCGAAGGCAAGATCATCTTCGACCGCGGCGGCCTGACCTTCTTCCTGGTCTGCTGCGCGGCCCTGCTGATCATCGCGAGCGTCATCTACGTGGAGCAGGCCCAGCGCCGCATCCCGGTCCAGTACGCGAAGCGCATGATCGGTCGCCGGATGTACGGCGGCACCTCGACCTACCTGCCGCTGAAGGTGAACCAGGCCGGTGTCATCCCGGTCATCTTCGCCTCGTCGCTGCTCTACCTGCCGGACCTGATCTCCAGGCTGACCGCCTCCAACGACGGCTCCGCGCCGGGCTGGTGGCAGACCTTCGTCCAGACGCACCTGGTGAGCCAGTCGAGCCCGATCCACATCTCGCTCTACTTCCTGCTCATCGTCTTCTTCACGTACTTCTACGTCGGCATCACGTTCAACCCGGACGAGCGCGCCGACGAGATGAAGAAGTTCGGTGGGTTCATCCCGGGTATCCGACCGGGTCGACCCACCGCCGAGTACCTCCGCTTCGTCTTGGGGCGGATCACGCTGCCGGGCTCGCTCTACCTGGGCATCGTCGCCATCCTGCCGAACCTGTTCCTCGACCTCACCGGTCAGGGCCAGAACCAGAACTTCCCGTTCGGCGGCACGGCGGTGCTGATCATGGTCGGTGTCGGTCTCGACACCGTGAAGCAGATCGAGAGCCAGCTCATGCAGCGCAACTACGAAGGGTTCCTCCGCTAGTGCGACTCGTTCTCGTCGGCCCGCCCGGTGCGGGCAAGGGCACCCAGGCCAAAACGCTCAGCCGCGAGCTCGGGGTGCCGCACATCTCCACCGGGGACCTGTTCCGCGCCCACATCAGCGAGCAGACCGATCTGGGCAAGGAGGTCCAGGAGTACCTGGACTCGGGTGAGTTGGTGCCGGACGAGGTCACCAACGAGATGGTGCGCGTCCGGCTCGCCGAGCCGGACGCCGCCAACGGCTTCCTGCTCGACGGCTTCCCGCGCAACACCGCCCAGGCGGACGTCCTGGGCGGGATGCTCGCCGCCGAGGGGCAGAAGCTGGACGCGGTGCTGGAGTTCCGGATCGACGAGGACGTCGTGGTCGAGCGCCTGCTCGCCCGGGGGCGCACGGACGACAAGGAAGACGTGATCCGGCACCGGCAGCAGGTCTACCGCACCGAGACCGCTCCGCTGCTCGACTACTACGCCGGCATCGTCGTGCCCATCGACGCCGTCGGCGAGGTCGACGAGATCAGCGAGCGCGCCCTCCGCGCGCTGCGCGACCTGAAGTGAGCGGTGGACTCGTCGATGCGCTGCGTCGGTTCGTCCCCGGTCGGGATCGCATGATCGAGATCAAGAGCCGCGGCCAGCTCGAGGCCATGAGGGCCGCCGGGCTGGTCGTCGCGCGCACGCTGGCGCTGCTGGCCTCGCACACCAAGCCCGGGGTCAGCACCGGCGAGCTGGACGAGCTGGCGGAGCAGACCATCCGCGACGCGGGCGCGATCCCGTCGTTCAAGGGCTACCACGGCTACCCGGCGTCGATCTGCGCGTCCGTGAACGAGCAGGTGGTCCACGGCATCCCGAGCCGGACCCAGGTCCTGGCCGAGGGCGACCTGATCTCGATCGACTGCGGCGCCATCCTGGACGGGTGGCACGGCGACTCGGCGATCACCGTGCCGGTCGGGTCGGTCACCGACGCGGAGCTGAAGCTGTCCGAGGCGACGCGCGCGTCCATGCTGGCCGGCATCGAGGCGGCCGTGCCCGGCGGCCGGCTGGGCGACATCTCGTTCGCGATCCAGTCCGCCACCATCCGGGCCGGTGAGGAGCACGGCATCGAGTACGGGATCGTGGAGGGGTACGGCGGCCACGGCATCGGCACGAAGATGCACATGGAGCCGTTCCTGCCGAACCTGGGCAAGCCCGGGAAGGGCCCTCGCCTCAAGGTCGGGATGGCGATCGCGATCGAGCCCATGCTCACCCTCGGGACCAAGCACACGGCCGAGCTGGACGACGACTGGACGGTCGTGACGACCGACGGGTCGCGGGCCGCGCACTGGGAGCACTCGGTGGCCATCACGGACGACGGTCCGTGGGTGCTGACCGCTCTGGACGACTGAACCCCTTGCGGGGTGCTCGCGCCGGTGGACCACGTTGTGCGGTCCGCCGGCGCTTCGCGTTGTGGCGGGTTCCAGAGATCAACTGCGTCCTCGCCGGACGGGCAGATCAGCAGGATGGACAACCCCGCCTGGATCTTTCGTTGGGTTGTGGGTCCGGTGTCCGTGTCATCCCGCCGACC
>NZ_JBHYXZ010000043.1:0-14624 GCF_042752395.1 Actinosynnema sp. NPDC059335
ACCGTCGGCGCGGTCGCGAGCAAGGTGCTGGACTGGGACGGCCGCGCGATCGACTTCGTCGACGGCGGCCTCACCTGGTTCGGCATGGGCTACAATCGGCACGCGGGCGAGCCGGACGACGGCTCCCACGACGCGCCGCGCGACGTGCTGTTCGGCACCGGCTCGGCGCTCGTGGCGCGGACCTCGGTGTTCCGCGAGCTGGGCGGGTTCGACGAGCGCTTCTTCATGTTCTACGAGGACGTCGACCTCGGCTGGCGGATGAACCTGCGCGGCTGGCGCGTCCGGTACGTGCCGACCTCGCTGACCTACCACCGGCACCACGCGTCGATGTCCACCGTGGACACCAGTCGCGAGCTGTACCTGTTGGAGCGCAACGCCCTCGCCGCGCTCTACAAGAACTTCTCCGACGAGACCCTGGCCAAGGTGCTGCCCGCGGCCCTGGCCCTGGTCGTCCGCCGCGCCACCGCCCGCGGCGAGCTGGACGCCACCCAGCTGGAGATCACCCGCCGCCCGGCCGACCCCGCCGACGACCGCGCCCCCGTGCCCGTGCCGCGGCAGGCGCTGGCCGGGTTCCTCGCCGTCGACCGGTTCGTGGAGCTGCTGCCGTCGCTGGCCGAGTCGCGCCGGGCCGAGCAGGCCGCGCGCCGGGTGACCGACGCCGACCTGGTGCCGCTGATGCGCAAGGCCCTGGAGCCCGCCTACCCGCTGCCCCGCTACCTGGCCGCGCACGACGTGCTGGTCGAGGTGTTCGGGCTGGAGGAGGTGTTCGGCCGGCCGCGCCGGGTGCTGGTCGTCACCGGCGACGCGATCTCCGACCGGATGGCGGGTCCCGCGATCCGGGCGTGGCACATGGCCGACGTGCTGTCCGGCGAGCACGACGTCCGGCTGGTCACGACCAACGCCCGGTGCGAGCCGCCCGACGCGTCGTTCCCGGTGGGCCGCGCCGCGCCGCGCGAGCTGGTCGAGCACGCGAAGTGGGCCGACGTCATCGTGCTCCAGGGGCACGTGCTGGAGAACCTGGGCTTCCTCAAGGAGCCCGGCAACACCAAGATCGTCGTCTGCGACATCTACGACCCCATGCACCTGGAGCTGCTGGAGCAGGGCAAGGACTCCACCGACGAGCAGCGCGAGCTGGACCTCGTCGGCGTCACCCGGATCATCGACAACCAGCTCCGGCGCGGCGACTTCTTCCTGTGCGCCTCCGAGCGGCAGCGGCACTTCTGGCTCGGCCACCTCACC
Source organism: Actinosynnema sp. NPDC059335 (assembly GCF_042752395.1). NCBI lineage: Bacteria > Bacillati > Actinomycetota > Actinomycetes > Pseudonocardiales > Pseudonocardiaceae > Actinosynnema > Actinosynnema sp. NPDC059335. The sequence goes on from NZ_JBHYXZ010000043.1 coordinate 1,240, forward strand.
GCGATCGGCCGCCTCACGCCGTCGCTGTACGACAACGACCCGACCGTGCGCTCGCTGCTGGCCGAAGCGCCGTTCGGGCTGCCGGGCAAGCCGCCGCAGCGCACCGGGCCGGGGCTGCGCTCGACGCTGGGCATCGACGAGTCGGACCGGGTCGTGCTGTGGGCGGGCGGCGTCTACAGCTGGTTCGACCCGCTGACCCTGCTGCACGCGGTGGACCGGCTGCGGTCGCGGCGGTCGGACGTGCGGCTGGTGTTCCTGGGCATGAAGCACCCGAACCCCGAGGTGCCGGACATGGACATCGCCGGGCGGACCCGCGCGCTGGCCGAGCGGCTGGACCTCGTCGGCGAGCACGTGTTCTTCAACGAGACCTGGGTGCCCTACCACGACCGGCAGAACTGGCTGCTCGACGCGGACGCGGGCGTGACCACGCACTACGAGCACGTGGAGACGACCTTCGCGTTCCGGACCAGGGTGCTGGACTACCTGTGGGCCGGGCTGCCGATCGTGACCACCGACGGCGACTCGTTCGCCGACCTCGTGCGACGCGAGGGGCTGGGCGTCGTGGTGCCGTCGGAGGACCCGGACGCGCTCGCCGACGCGTTGGAGAAGGTGCTGTACGACTCGGAGTTCGCGGCCGGGTGCGTAGCGCGCATCGACGCCGTGCGGGAGCGGTTCACCTGGGAGAACGTGCTCGCGCCGCTCACCGCGTTCTGCCGCAACCCGCGCCCGGCGGCCGACCGCCTGCCCGGCGCGTCGTCCCTGGTGCCGAACCGGCCGCTCGGGCGGCGGGAGAAGGTGCTGCGGGACGTGCGGCTGGTCCAGGAGTACCTCAACGCCGGCGGTGCGGGCGAGGTGGCCCGGCGGGCGACCGGCCGGGTGCTGAAGAAGTTGCGCGGCCGTGGCTAGGCCGTTGCGGGTGCTGATCGACGGCACCCCCCTGCTCGGGCAGCGGACCGGCATCGGCCGGTACACCGCGGCGCTGGCCGAGGAGCTGGCGTCGATGCTGGACGAGGTGGACGTGCGCGCGGTGGCGTTCACGTTGCGCGGCTGGCGCGCGCTGCGGACCGTGCTGCCGCACGACGTGGTGGCCCGCGGGCTGCCGGTGTCGGCGCGGCTGCTGCGGCAGTTCTGGTTGCGCGTGCCGTTCCCGCCGGTGGAGTTCCTGGCCGGGATCACCGACGTCATGCACGCGACCAACTTCGTCCTGCCGCCCGCGCTGCGCGCCGGTGGCGTGACCACCATCCACGACCTGGCGTTCCTGGACGCGCCCGGCGACCTGCCGCCATCCGACCGGCGGCTGCCCGAGCTGGTGCGGCAGTCGGCCACGCGGGCGGACGTCGTGTGCACGCCGACGCGCGCCGTGGCCGAGGTGGTGGTGGAACGGCTCGGCGTGCCGGAGTCGAAGATCGTCGTGACGCCGCTGGGCGTGGACCCGGCCTGGTTCGCCGCCCGCCCGCCGTCGCCGGCCCTGCGCGCCCGGTTGGGCCTGCCCTCGGAGTACCTGCTGTTCGTCGGCGCGGGCGGGCCGCGCAAGGGCCTGGGCACGTTGCTGACCGCCCACGCCGCGCGCCCCTCCCTGCCGCCGCTGGTGCTGGCGGGGCCGCACACGGCCGGCTCGGACGACCGCGTGCTGCGGACCGGGTACCTCAACGACGTGGACCTGCGCAGCGTGGTGGCGGGTGCGGCGGCGTTGGTGATGCCGTCGCGCGACGAGGGGTTCGGGCTGCCGGTGCTGGAGGCGCTGGCGTGCAACGTGCCCGTGGTGTGCACCGACGTGCCCGCGTTGCGCGAGGTCGCCGGCGGCTACGCGACGCACGTGCCGGTCGGTGACGTGGAGGCGTTGGCCTCGGCCATGGCCCAGGCCGTGGAAACCCCGCCCACGCCCGCCGACCAGGTGGCGCGGCGGACGCACGCGGCCGGGTTCACGTGGCGGCGGACCGCGGAGGCGACGCTGTCGGCCTACCGGCGCGCCGCGCGGCGGTGACGGGAACCGAGGCGGACCGGGCGACGCCCCGCGGGCACTCGCCGTGGCACATGGTCCGGTGATCCGGACAATGGGGAGGTGGAACTCCTCGTGTCGCTCGCGCTCGGGTTCGGCGGCCTGGTCGTCGCCGTCACCGGTTACCTCGGCCTCACCGAACGATTGCCCCGCAACCGGTTCGCCGGGCTGCGCACGCCGTCCACGATGCGCAGCGAGACGGCGTTCCGGGTCGCCAACAAGGCGGCGGGCGCGCCGACGGTCGTCGGCGGGGTCATCGGCGTCCTCGGCGCGGCCGTGGCGTGGTTCATGCCGGGCGACGGCGCCCTGCTCGCCACCGTCGTCGTCACGTCGGTCGGCATGGTGCCGCCGATGATCGTCGGTGTGCTGCGGGGCACGAGCGCCGCGCGGGCGGTGGCGGACCGGGAGCGCTGATCCGCCGCCGGCGGTCAGGAGTGCCCGGGTTGCCGGTCGGACCGGACGGGCTTGAGGACGCTCCACGAGATCTGCCGTGATCCCGTCACGGCACAGACGCGACGCAAGAACCGCTGCCGCTCGCCTTCGAGGCGGGTGGCGGCAGCTTCAGGGGATCGCCCGATCGCGGACATGGCGGAAAGGTTCTCGCACGGTGCGATCGCAAAACCAGTGCGATAAACCGACTCCACCCCAACGGCCCAACCACCCCCTCGGGTGGTCACGCACCGCGTCCACTGCGATGATGCCGGCCATGAGCTTCACGGCTGTGTGGCCGACCACCGACGCGCGCGGCGTCGAGGCCGCCGACGAGATGACCGTCGACGCGCCGGAGGACGTGGACGCCCTCCTGCGCCGGCTCGCCGAGCCCGGCGCGGGCCCCGCCGTGATCGAGCACCAGGACCGCGAGCTGATCACCGACACCGAGGGCCTGCTGGGCGCGCCGGGGGCCACCAGGATCCCCGACCACGACGTCGCCGCCGCCGTCCACCAGGGGTACGGCTACCTGACCCACGCCGACCCGGACCACGACTACTCGACCCTGGCGGGCGACCCGGACTCCCCCGGGTACCGCTCCGAGTACGTCGACTACCCGGCCGGCGCCGGCGTCCCGGTGGCAGTCCTCGCGGCCGCGCTGAAGGAGTTCCTGGCCACCGGCGAACGCCCCGGCAACGTCACCTGGCAGCCCGCCTAGCGCGTCGGCACGGCGTGCGACACCCAGACGTTCGGCTCCACGTACACGGCTACGTTCTGTGACGCCGCCACGTGCACGGGGGCCAGCGCGCCGGGCACGACCACCGGCCCGTCGCGGTCGAACGGCAGCCCGGTCCACGCGCGCCACCGGGCCAACGTCGCCTGCACGGTGGACGAGCACCACGCGATGCCCTCGACCCGGCCGCCGGCCCGCACGTGGGTGCGCAGCCACCGGTCGGCGGGCAGGCCGTCCGCCCGGGTGCGCGCCGCGTACACGTCCATCGGCGTCCCCGGCTCGGCCGCCTTGTCCGGCGGCCGCAGCGGCACCAGCAACGACGTCAACCCGGCCGCCGCCACGGCGGACCGCATCGCGGCCAGCACCTCGCCCGACAGCCCCCGCCCGTGGCACTCGGGGTGCACCGCGATTTCCAACGCGCACGCGGTGTCGGGCTCGGAGCCGTCCATGGCGTCCTCGGCCGCCCACACCGCGACCTCGTCCCACCCGCCGTCGGGGAACCGGGGCCGCGCGTCGCGGGCCGCCGTGAAGCCGACCATGATCCCGCGCGCGACGGGCCGCTCGCCGTCCAGCAGCGCCACCACGAGGTGCGGCCACCGCTCGGCGACCCGGCGTCCCCGCACGAGCAGGGACGCCAGGTCGCCCCGCATGAACCGCGGCGAGTCGGCCGGGTAGGGGATCGCGTACACCGCCTCGGCCAGGTCCGGCCGCGACGCGAGGGTGACCGCGCGCACCGCCCCGCTCAGGGCACGGCTCCCGCGGCGACCGCCGCCCGCAACGCCTCCCGCCAGTGCCGCAGCGGCGTCAGCCCGGCGTCCGCCCACGCCCGGCCGGACAGCACCGAGTACGCCGGGCGCGGCGCGGGGCGCGGGAAGTCGGCCGTGCCGCACGGGCGCACCCGTTCGGGGTCCAGGCCCAGCTCCGCGAAGATCGCGCGGGCGAAACCGCACCACGTGGTCTCGCCGCCGCCGGTCGCGTGCAGCACCCGCGGCGGCGTGCCGCCCGAGGCCACCGCGGCCGCCAGCTCCACCAGGCCGTGCGCCAGGTCGAGCGACCACGTCGGCGAGCCGACCTGGTCGTCCACAACGGACAGCGTGTCGTTGGCGGCCGCCAGGCGCGCCATGGTCTTCACGAAGTTGCCGCCGTGCTCGCCGTAGACCCACGCCGTGCGGACCACCCACGCGCGGGCGGCGGTGGACAGCACGCGTTCCTCGCCGGCGAGCTTGGTCCGCCCGTAGACCGACCGCGGGCCGGTCGGGTCGGTCGGCTCGTACGGCCGGTCGCCGTCGCCGGGGAAGACGTAGTCGGTCGACACGTGCAGCAGCGGCACGTCGTGCTCGTGGCAGCTCGCCGCCAGGTGGCCCGGCCCGACCGCGTTGACCTCGAACGCCCGGTCGGCGTCGGTCTCCGCGGCGTCCACCGCCGTGTACGCGGCCGCGTTCACGACCACCGGCCGCAGCCCCGCGTCACGCGCGCTCGCCGCGAACGCGGCCACCGCGTCCGCCACCACCGCCGCGTCGGTCAGGTCCAGCTCCGCCGACGACGGCGCGTGCACCAGCCCGTCACCGGGCGTCGCCGCCACCACGTCCTGCCCGAGCTGGCCGCGGCCGCCGGGCACCAGGAGTGCGAGGGCCATCAGCCGGCCAGGGCCGCGCGCTGCTTGAGCGGCTCCCACCAGGCCCGGTTGTCCCGGTACCACCGGACGGTGGCGGCCAGGCCCTCGTCGAAGTCGACGCGCGGCGCGTACCCCAGCTCGGTGCTGATCTTGGTGATGTCCACCGAGTAGCGGCGGTCGTGCCCCTTGCGGTCCGTGACGGGTTCCACGGACGACTCCCAGTCACGCCCGGTGGCCGCGAGCAGGCGCTCGGTCAGCTCCCGGTTGGTCAGCTCGGTGCCGCCGCCGATGTTGTAGATCTCCCCGCCGCGACCGCCCTCCAGCACGAGCTGGATGCCCCGGCAGTGGTCGTCCACGTGCAGCCAGTCGCGGACGTTGAGCCCGTCGCCGTACAGCGGCACCTTCTTCCCGTCCACCAGGTTGGTGACGAACAGCGGTATGACCTTCTCCGGGAACTGGTACGGACCGTAGTTGTTCGAGCACCGGGTGATGGACACCGGCAACCCGTGCGTGCGGAAGAACGACCGCGCCAGCAGGTCCGAGGACGCCTTGGACGCCGAGTACGGCGAGTTCGGCTCCAGGACGTGGTCCTCGGTCCACGAGCCCTCGTCGATCGAGCCGTACACCTCGTCGGTGGACACGTGCACGAACTTGGCCACCCCGGCCTCCAGCGCGCCCTGGAGGAGCACCTGGGTGCCCAGCACGTTGGTCAGCACGAAGTCGGCCGACCCGGAGATCGAACGGTCCACATGCGACTCGGCGGCGAAGTGCACCACCACGTCCACCCGGCGCATCACGTCGGCGACCAGCTCGCGGTCGCAGATGTCGCCCCGGACGAAGGTCAGCCGGGGGTCGTCCGCCACCGGCGCGAGGTTCGCCTCGTTGCCGGCGTAGGTGAGCTTGTCCAGCACCACCACCTCGGCGTCGGCGTAGGCCGGGTACGCGCCGCCCACCAGCTCCCGCACGTAGTGCGAGCCGATGAACCCGGCTCCTCCCGTTACCAGTACCCGCATGCTCAGCGCCCTCCCTGACGGTGTTGCCCACGGCAGTCTGTCACGAGGCCCGTCTGTGCAACCCACCTCGTTGTTACAGCGTCTCCCGTATAAGAGGAGTGTCGGCGCGGTCGGCCGCCTGACGGCTAATCTCGACCAGGGGCGCCTGAGCACACGGGGGAGGCAGGCAGTGGACTCCAGTCCGCCCGGAACAGCCGGTGGATCGGCTGTTCTGCGTGCAGTGGCGCTCACGGCGCGTTCACTGCTGGCGCTGCTGTCGGCGGCTGTGCTCGTCGTCACGTGGTACGGCTGGTACTACCTCAGCGACATCGACGAGGACATCACCACCACCGACGTGATCCCGTCCTCGGTCACCCAGGACGCCAACGGGGTGGCGCGCAAGCCGCTGGACGGCGCGATCGACATCCTGCTGGTGGGCGTCGACAGCCGCACCGACGCGCAGGGCAACCCGCTGTCCGACGAGGTGCTGGCGCTGCTCAACGGCGGTGTGGCGGACGGCACCATGAACACCGACACGATGATCCTGGTGCACATCCCCCAGGACGGCACGCGCGCGGTGGCCATCTCGTTCCCGCGCGACGCGTACGTGGAGATCGCGGACGGGTTCGGCAAGCACAAGCTCAACTCGGCGCTGGCCCGGCAGAAGAACGAGACCGCGCAGCGGCTGCGCGAGCAGGGCGTGACCGACGAGGCGCGCATCGAGCTGGAGTCGACGCTCGCGGGCCGGCGGACGCTGCGCAAGACCATCGAGCAGCTCACCGGCGGCGCGATCGTGGTCGACCGGTACGCCGAGGTCAACCTGGCCAGCTTCTACGAGGTCACGAAGGCCCTCGGCGGCGTGGAGGTGTGCCTGAACCAGGCCACCCGCGACCGCGACTCGGGCGCGGACTTCCCGGCCGGCCGGCAGACGATCGAGGGCGCGAAGGCGCTGTCGTTCGTGCGGCAGCGCAACGGGCTGCCCGGCGGCGACCTGGACCGGATCGTGCGGCAGCAGGTGTTCATCGGCGCGCTGGCCCGCAAGGTGCTGTCCACCGGCACGCTGACCGACTTCCAGCGGCTGGAGGAGCTGGTGACGGCGGTCAAGAAGTCGGTCGTGCTGAGCGAGGGGTGGAACATCACCACGTTCGCCGAGCAGATGCGCGGCCTGGTAGGCGGCAACATCCAGTTCCGCACCATCCCGGTGGGCGAACCGACGGACACGTGGACCGACGGCAACGTGCTGCCGGTCGACCCGGCGCGGGTGCGCGAGTTCATCAAGGGCCTGGCGACCGACGAGGACCCGTCGAAGGCCCCGGTCACGACCACCACCCCGGCCGGGCCGCCGAACTCGCAGATCACCGTCAACGTCTACAACGCGGCCGGGGTGAACCGGCTGGCCGCCACCGTGCTCGACACGTTGGCCGCGAAGGGGTTCGCGCGGGGCTCCGCCGCCTCGGCGGCGTACGCCGACACGACGACCGTGCGGCACGCGCCGGGCGAGCGGGCGAGCGCCGAAAAGGTGATCCACGCCCTGGGCGGTAACGCCGAGGCCGTCGAGGACGACTCCGTGCCCGGGGGGCAGGTTCTGGTGTTCGCCGGCGCCGACTACGCGCCGCCGGACCAGTCGGACCCGGCGTCCGCGGACGTCACCGGGACGCGGATCACGCCCACCACCAGCTCCACCCCGCCGATCACGGCCGACGGCGTGGTTTGCGTGAACTGAAACACCCACCTCCTGGTGAACCCGGGCGTCCGACCGGCCGAAGGTGGTTAGCCTGGACGGACACCCACCAGTAGGAGGAATCGCCGGTGAAGGCTGCGGTGATCGCGGGACGCGCTCTCGTCGCGCTGCTGTCCGCGGCCGTCCTGGCGGCGGCCGGGTACGGCTGGTCGACGCTGAAGCGCGTGCAGGAGAGCGTGAACACGACCGACGTGCTGACCGTGCTGTCGGACGTGCCGAACGCGCCGCCCGCCAACGACGGCGCGACCGACATCCTGCTCGTGGGCAGCGACAGCCGCACGGACGCCCAGGGCGTGGCGCTGCCGGAGCACGTGCTGCGGCAGTTGCGCACCGAGGCGACGGACACGGTCAACACGGACACGATCATCGTGATGCGGGTGCCGCACGACGGGAGCAAGGCGCACGCCGTCTCGATCCCGCGGGACACCTACGTGCCGATCCCGGACATCGGCGAGGAGAAGATCAACTCCGCGTACGGGGTGACGAAGTACCGCACGATGGAGCGGCTGGCCGCGGAGGGCGTGGCCGACCTGGCCGAGCGGTCGAAGCTGGGCGACCAGGCGGGCCGGCGGGCGTTGGTGCAGGTGGTGCAGGACCTGACCGGCGTGCGGGTGGACCACTACGCGGAGATCAACCTGTACGGGTTCTACCTGCTCACCGAGGTGATCGGCGGGGTGGACGTGTGCCTGAGGCAGGCCACGTCGGACCCGGACTCGGGCGCGGACTTCCGCGCGGGGGTGCAGTCGATCTCGGGCGGTGACGCGTTGGCGTTCGTGCGGCAGCGCAAGGGCATCCCGGGCGGCGACCTCGGGCGGATCACGCGGCAGCAGGTGTTCATGTCGGCGGCGATGTCGAAGCTGCTGTCGGCGGGGACGCTCGCCGACCCGTCGCGGATGTCCGGGCTGCTGGACGCGGTGAGCAAGTCGATCGTGGTGGACGAGAAGCTGGACCTGGCGACGTTCGCGAACCAGGCGCGCGGGCTGGCGGGCGGCAACGTCGAGTTCGCGACCATCCCGGTGACCGGCGTGGGCGCGCGCAACGAGCGCGGCCAGAGCATCGTCACCGTGGACCCGGCCGAGGTGAAGGCCTTCGTCACCCGCCTCCTGGGCGACAAAACCCCCACTCCCTCTCCCACCCCCACCTCCACCTCCCCCAATCGCCTAACCTCCCCCCACCTCCTCACCCTGGACGGCCCCCGCCACCGCGCCGCCGCCCAACCAACCCCACCCTGCATCGACTAACCAACCGCGCGTGTCCTACATCCAGAACGCGCGTGTCCTACGTTCGGAACGCGCGTGTCCTACGTTCGCGTACCCCGAGTTGAACGCTCAGGACGTCGGGCCGTGTTCCGAACGTTCAACTCGGCTGTTCCGGACGTAGGACACGCGCGACGCGAACGTAGGACACGCGCGGTTGTGAGGGGTGGGGGCGGCGAGGTGGGGTGGGAGCGTGGCAAGGTTGGCGGCATGACCGTCACGGATGCGCTGTTCGCGCCGCTGTTCGCGGCGAACCCCGGCCGGCCCCTCATCACGCACTACGACGACGCGGCGGGCACCCGGGTCGAGCTGTCGCGGGCCACCGTCCGGAACTGGGCGGCCAAGACGGCGAACTGGCTGCGTGACGAGCACGACGTCGAGCCGGGCGACCCGGTCGCCGTGCTGCTGCCCGCGCACTGGCAGACGGCCGGCGTGCTGCTGGGCGCGTGGTGGTGCGGCGCGGCGGTGACCAACGACCCGGCGGGCGCGAAGGTGGCGGTCGTGGCGCCCGGCGGCGAGGCCCCCGGAGCCGTCGTCACGGCCGTCGCGTCGCTGCACCCCATGGGCCTGGGCAGCGGCGCGCCCGTGGACTACAACGACGACGTGCGCGTGTTCGGCGACGACTTCGCGCCCTGGGAGCCGGTCCCCGGCGACACCCCGGCCCTGCTGCGGTCCACAGTGGACGAGGTGGTCGAGGAGGCGCACCAGCGGGCCGCCACGCTGGGCATCACGACCGCGTCGCGCGTGCTGTCCACTGTGGAGTGGACGCTGCCGGACGGGCTCCTGAACGGCTTCCTGGCCGTGCTGGCGGGCGGCGGTTCGCTGGTCCAGTGCAGCAACGCCGCACCGGACCTGCTGGCCGCGCGCCGCGCCGGCGAGCAGACGACCCTGGACCTGGTCGGCTGACGCGAGCCGTCACCCGGGCTGTTCGACCCTGCGCCGGGCGACCAGCCGCGCCACGGACAGCGACCCGCCGTTGAACCCGACCGCGAGCGCCGCCGCGCCGAGCACCAGCACCAGCTCGTAGCCGCCCTGGCCCAGCAGGCCGTTCGGCAGGTGCACGAGGAGCAGCGCGCCGAGCATGTCCACGGCCAGCAGCACGCCGACCACCGGCGTCGCCACGCCGAGGACGAGCAGCGCGCCGCCGGCGAGTTCGACGACCGCGGCGAACCAGGCGGACACCGTCGGCAGCGGCACGCCCATGCCCGCGAAGGCGGTGGCCGTGTTGCCGAGCCCCCACTCGGCCACCTTCTGCCACCCGTGGGCGATGAAGACCACCCCCACGCCGAGGCGGCCGATGAGCGCTGCCACGTCCTTGAGCATTGCGTTCCCCTTCGTGTGGACGACCCGTCGTCCCCGAAGTTATATGAAGTTTCAACGACTTCCCGTCGCACGACGACCGTTGACAGCGACTCGACAGGCGCGTAGAAAACCAGTCAGTTAGATAACCGATCGGTTAGGTACACATGGCGGACGACCCCCTGAGCACGACCTTCGCGGCGCTGGCCGACCCGACGCGGCGGGCCATCCTGGCCCGGCTGGCCGACGGCGCGGCGACCGTGAAGGAACTCTCCGAGCCGTTCGCGATGAGCGGCCCGGCGGTCTCCAAGCACCTGCGGGTGCTGGAGCGGGCGGGGCTCATCACCCGTGGCCGGGACGCGCAGTGGCGGCCGTGCGCGCTCGACGCGACGCCGCTGCGCGAGGTGGCCGAGTGGGCCGACGGCTTCCGCCGGTTCTGGGACGACAGCCACCGCCGCCTGGACGCCTACCTGGAGACCATGAAGGAGCAGGACCGTGACGACTGACACGACCACGCGGTGGACCACGCCGTCCGCCGTCGAGGTGGCCCTCACCAGGACGTTCGACGCGCCGCAACGGCTGGTGTTCGAGGCGTTCACCAAGCCCGAGCACGTCGCGCGCTGGATGCTCGGCCCGGACGGCTGGACCATGCCGGTGTGCGAGATCGACCTGCGGCCGGGCGGGCGCTGGCACATGGTGTGGCGGCGGGAGGACGGCGGCGAGATGGCGATGTCCGGCGAGTACCGCGAGGTCACGCCCTGGTCGAGGACCGTGCAGACCGAGTCGTGGGGACCGGGGTGGCCGGCCACGGTCAACACCACCGAGTTCATCGCCGACGGCGACCGCACGACCGTCGTGCAGACGATGCGGTACCCGTCCCAGGCCGACCGCGACCGCGCGCTGGGGACCGGGATGAAGGACGGGGCCGACGTCAGCTACGAGCGGCTGGCCGCGTACCTCGCGACGGCGGGCTGAGCGCCGGGCGTCCGTTCGGCGGCAACGCGCGCGGATCGGGTTTGGTCGCCGCGCGGCGGGGTTATGGAGCGGGTTGACCTTCGTCGCGGGACCGTGAACCGGATCGGTGGACATGCTGAGTTCGTACCTGGAGTCCGTGCGGACGGGCTTCGCGGCGTTCGTGGGCGTCGGCGTGCTGGTCCTGCTGCCGCTGGTGGTCCTGCACTATTACCGGTTCGGGCGGGTGGAACCGCGGCGGGCGGTGGTCCTGTACGGGCTGCTGGCGTACGGGCTGGTCGCGTCGGCGTTGATCTTCCTGCCGTTCCCGACGGCGCTGGTGTGCGACGGCGAGGACATGCTGTCCACCACGCCGTTCCGGTGGGTGACGGACATGCGCAACAACCTGACGGCCAACGGCCGGTCCGGGGTCGGGGCCGTGGTCACGTCGACCGTGTTCCTCCAGCAGGCGTTCAACGTCGCCCTGTTCGTGCCGCTGGGCGTGGTGCTGCGCAAGGCGTACGGCCGCGGGCCGCTCGCCGTGATCGCGATCGGGCTCGGCGTCTCGCTGGCCGTCGAGGTGGTGCAGTACACGGGGAACCTGGGCGCGTACCCGTGCCCGTACCGCACCGCCGACGTGGACGACCTGATCTCCAACACCGCCGGCGCGCTGGTGGGCTGGATGGTCGCGCCGGTGGCGCTGGTCGTGCCGACCGTGCCGCACCCAGACGCGTCGGCCGCCCCGCCGGGCACGGTGACCCTGCCGCGCCGGCTGCTCGCCCTCCTGGCGGACGTCGTCCTGCTGATCGCGGTCGCGCACCTGGTCTTCGACGACAACCCCTGGTGGGTCGTGGCACTGGCCGTCGTGATGCGCGTGCTCCTGCCGTCCGTGACCGACGGCCGGACCCCCGGCGGGTGGCTGCTGCGGTACCACCTGCGCCGTGCCGACGGCGCCCGCGCCACCCCGCCGCGGATCGCGCTGCGGGAGCTGCTGGGCCTCACGGGCCTGATCGCGTACACCGCCCTGGCCCCGTCCGCGTGGTGGTTCGCCCTGGACCTGGGCGTCCTGGCGTTCTTCGCGCTGGGGGCCTTCGTGGTCCCGGCCTTCCGCCGCGACCAACGCGGGTGGCCGGACCTGGTCGCCGGCACCCGCGCCGTCCCCGCGACACCGCCCGGTGGCCACCCGACCGGCCGCGGCGTCCCAGTGATCCGGGCAACCCCACCGCCGGGAGGAACGCAGTGAGGATCATCCGCTCATCCGTCGCGCTGGCCGCCGTCGCCGCGCTGGCCGCCTGCTCGCCGACCCCGACCACCCCGGGCCCGACCATCGCCGTCACCCCCGCGACGGAACCCGCCGCGCCGACCGAACCACCGGCCACCGCCGCCGGGACGTGCACGGTCCCCGACGTCGTCGGCATGGTCCACCAGGCCGCCCAGGACACCCTGCAGGCCGCCGGGTTCTTCAAGCTGCGCGAGGAGGACGCCACCGGCCAGGGCCGACTGCTGGTGGTCGACCGGAACTGGACCACCACCGCGCAGAGCGTGCCCGCGGGTCAGGTCGTGGACTGCGACACCGAGATCCTGCTGTCGGCGAAGAAGACGGGCGAGTAGCCGTCCCGGCGGGCGGCCCGGCGCACACCGGGCCGCCCCCAACCTCAGCCGTTGAGCAGGGCGCGCGACATGACCACGCGCTGGATCTGGTTCGTGCCCTCGTAGATTTGCGTGATCTCTCATCTGGGCACATGCGACCAGGCGCTTTGACGGGAACCGGCCTGCGACCTGGGCTTACATCCCTCGATAGTTCTCAGCGGTTCTCGCCATCGCCCGACGTCTGACGGCCTGTAGACGGCCTGAGCTTGGGCGCTCCACACCCTGGGCATCACCTCGACACGAAGCCGATCCTGCGGTCAATGGTGCCGGGTCAAGACACGCTCCCCCGTCTTGACGCGGTGCCGCTGGCTGTGGCCGATCATGGCGTGTCGGGGTGGTGCCCTCGGTCGTCTTGGGCTTGGTGCTCGTAGCCGCGTGGCCTATCCGATGGCAAGGCGGCGAAGCCGTCGCGGCAGCCGATCGCCGTGCCCAGCTCGCACTAGCTGCGTGACCGCGCGATCGTCCCGAGCCCTGTCGCCGGAAGTCGGCTCATGGGTCCGGTCATCGCCTGGCGGCGCGCGCCGCTGTCCCGGCCGCGTGCACCGACTCCGCGCGCGGCCGACGGGCGAAGGAAGCGGGAGCCCGGCGTGCCGCGATGCGGGGAGTCGGTGCAAACGTGAGCCGGGACCGGCCGCGGGCGCCCGCGCGCGGCGCCCCGCGATTCCACACTCAGAACTATGGGGCAATAACCACACTAGACTGTCTGGTTGTATAAAAAAC
>NZ_JBHYXZ010000043.1:14634-41240 GCF_042752395.1 Actinosynnema sp. NPDC059335
GCCGCGGGCGCACCCCCGTATCTACCTCTTTCACGGGGGCTGCCGCGTTGGGGGGTTTTGTTAAAAAGGTGTGGCTGACCCGCCCGCGGGACGCCGCAGGCGGCGCGCCTTGATCCCATAGAGCCAAGTTCGGCAAGATACCGACAGTCGTCTGCGTGATCGATAACCGAACACTAATTGGTCCCGGAAGGATGGATTGCGAATGAGCGACGCGGTCACGCCAGACAATGATGGACTTGAAGTCGAGGCGGCCTCGGCGATCGCGAGAGACGTGTCAGATTTCCTGACACAAGTAGATTTCGAACGCTACGGACCATCCGAGCAGAACGACTTTGATGTGTTCAATCTAGCAGAGTTTGTAGAGCATTACGTGAGTGGTCGAACATATCCGATCGATCGACTCAAGGAGGCAACTCTCCGCCTAGTAGACCTACGCCTACAGCTTGAGTACATCGAGTTTGACCTTGGCCTTATGAACACGTTCTATTACAGTCATCCAAATTATGAGCAAGGCGGAATCATTCCCGCCAAGTCCAAGCTAGCCAAGATGGCTCTCGAACAGTCCGTCATCGGCCGGATACGGATCGCATGGGAGAAGCTTTTCAGGCTCATCTACTTCCTAGAGACGGGAAAACCGGAAATCTCCGGGCATAGAGTAAAAAGAATATTCTTCAAGTGGGTTGATACTACAGCCAAGTGGCGATTTCTGACGCCATACGAAGCAATCGTTGAAGCGTTTGATGCCAGGTACAGGACACCTGAATATCACAAACATTCCGTTGTGCGAGGCCAGCTAGTCAGCGGGAAAGACCTAGACCTGAACGACGTACTCACGCCGCTCAACTACCTCAAAAATACAATCTGGCCAAACTTGATAAGCATCCTCAACGGGCGAACCGCCGCACACTTCACCGATCTACACGAAGTCGACCAGTTCAAAATCGACCCCCGCTACCTCACAGTGGAACAACAGGGCGAGCCCGATTGAGGTCAGTCTGGTTCTCTTCCGTGGACTATGGACCGGACCAGCACGATCAGGTCGTCAGCTATGCCAGCAGTTGAGCCAATCGTATGAGCTGACGCCGACGAGTGATCACGCCCAGTGCTATCCCGGATAACCGCCCCTGCCTCACGGGCGATGAGAACCCCGGCAGCAACATCCAGCGTGTTGTTGGACATTATTACTACGGCGTCGATACGACCTTCTGCTAGCCACACGAGATCATGTGCAGCAGAACCGAACATGCGGATGCGTTCAACCCTGGCCGCGAGAGCCGCAGTGAGGGAAATTCGCTGCTCATTTTTTTCGTCGGCGCGATCACCAAGAGCATAGTCTCCTATTGCAATCATCGACTTTGCCAACTCAGCGGTAGTGCTGGTTCGTATACGCTTGCCGTTGGCGTATGCCCCGTTTCCCAGCGTAGCGATATAGTGCATGCCCGAGTACGGAAGCGAGATCGCACCAACCATCGCACAGTCGCCTTGCAAGAGCGCAAGGGAGATACCCGATAGCGGCACACCATGAACGAAGTTTGCCGTGCCGTCAATAGGGTCTAGCACCCATACACACTCACTATCCGCGACCTGACAGCTACGCCCTTCTTCTTCTCCAATGAACCCGATTTCGGGCGTTACCTCGGCCAGATAGGTCCGAATATCTCGCTCGATGCGCACGTCTACATCAGTGTAGGTGTCACGGTCGGTCTTCTCGGTGATCGTCTGCGGACGCGTACTTTTGATCAGGTCGTTACCGATAGCTACGGCCTTTTGCGCAATCTCGGTCAACTGGTCGAGTGGTCGCATCACCTTGCCTCCTTTGCGCGGTCCCACATAGAGTCGAACACCTGGGAGAAGGTGGCGAACAAGCCCGGTACGGCGTCGTCCTTCTCGATTACGAGGGTGGGGGATTCGACGCCTCGGGCGTCGGGCAAGTAGGGCTGGACCATGCACTTGGCTTGGTCGGTGATGAGGATGTTGTAGCGGAGTGGTTCGTCGTAGACGCGGATGTGGAGCTGGCCGCGTGCGTCGGGTGAGACCTTGGCCCCGACTCGGCGTAGGGCTTCAATGTTGAGGCGGGTGAGCATGGAGAGGTGGCCTTCGGGTAGGCCCTCTTCGTGTTCGCGGGCGGTGATGTTGTGGCCGTTGGGGTCGAGGAAGAGGGCCTTGATGGTGGTGCCGGTCTCGATCGAGTCGAGTAGAGCCTTGTCGGAGTACTGCTGGCACAGGACGTTGAGGGACAGGCCCGCGATGTCGATCGTCTTCGCGCCTTCGAACAGGTCGCGTGGGGTGACGTTGTGCAGGAACTCGGTCCGGCTGGGGTAGACGGCGGTGACGTCGGCCAGGCGGGCCTGTTGGGGCATCTGGACCGGGCGCGGTACGGGGTGGGTGGTGGCCGCGGTTCGTTGGGGTGGGGTGATGAGGCTGTCGGTGTCGCCCTCGTGTGGAGACAGGAGTTGTTCGGCGGTCCAGCCGGGGAACATCTTTTCGAGGATGCGGCAGTGGTCGGCGTAGGGCAGGCCGAGTAGGTCGCCGGACAGCCAGCGGTAGAACTGGGCCTTGCTGGGGTAGCGGCCGATCAGGTCGGTGTCGAGTTGCTTGGCGACGCGGTCGTACTCCTTGCAGAAGGTGCGGTAGCCCTGCATGTGGCGTTGTCTGAGCAGGACTCGCAAGAGGGTGGACTCTGTGGCCATGTGGTCTCCCCCACGTGTGCCGGTGGGGCGAGGCTAGCACCGGGACGAGACCAAGACGAGACTTTTTGAGATCGACACGCGGGCGGTACGCGGCAGGTGAGACCCGTGCGGACCTGGGACGGGACCATTGGCCACCGAATCTGAATGGGCAAGCCGCGATACTGCGGCACCTGTCAGAGGAGTGAAGCCGATGGCGATCAGCAAGGGGTACCGGTTCCCTGTCTCGTTCGATGACGCGTTCCCTCAGGGCCTGGTGATGGTCGGGGAGGTCATGCCGGACACGGAGTACCAGACGCGTGACGAGAGGGCTGTGGGTCGGCCGGTGCGTCAGCGGGTGGACGAGGCGACCGGTAAGCGGCAGTGGAAGGTCACGGTCACCGATCCGCACGAGCCCAACGCCAAGCGCAAGAGCTTCGAGATCACGTTGTTGGCCGATGTGCAGCCGGTGCCGACGTCGGGAGAGGTGTTGCCGGGGATGCGGCCGGTGGAGTTGGAGGGGCTGACGGCTGAGCCTCGGGTCGCGGGCAACGGTGAGTTCAAGTACCAGTCGTTCGTCTTCCGGGCGACCGGGTTCCGGGCGGTGGTCAAGTCGGCTGGCTCGGCTCCGGCCGGGGGTAAGTCGGGCAGCGCCGACGCCAAGGCTGCGTGAGCCGTGTCCGATCTTCAGCAGTTGGTGGTGCAGTGGCAGGCGGCGTACCGGGCCTACACGGAGGCGCATGAGGCGAACCGGTACGTCGCGGCCGATGATCCGGCGGCTGCGGCTCGGATCGCGCCTGCGTATCGGCGGGTGGCGTGGTTGTGGCGGCAGCTCGCGGCGTTGGAGAGCACGCCCTGGTGGGCCAAGGCGGCGGCGTTGCACGGGGCGGAGACGTTCGACCACCAGGCCGATGTCAACGAGCGCATCGCGGGTGCTGACCTGGCTGTTGGTGCTCATCACGGGCACGTGCCGGTCGAGGGTGGTGGTCGGTGATGGCGCAGCCGAAGAAGCTCGATCGGTGGGCGGTGGCGATGAGCGCGACGACGCTGAAGCAGGCGCACGAGGTGATCGGTGGTCTGGTGCCGTCGCCGGAGGCGTCGCCGTCGCGGTGGCGGGTGTTCTACCTGCGGTCGGCGGAGGTGTACACGCGGGTGGCCGAGGTTGATCGGGGCCACCACCACGAGGCGTTGTACTGGGCGAAGCGGGAGCGCGAGAAGGGCGAGGCGATCACCGATACGCCTGCTGCTGGTTCCGGTGAGGCTGTGGGAGGTGGCCTGTGACTGAGCAGGACGTGACGCCGGAGCAGAACGAGCGGCGGCCGGGGACGAGTCGCTACACCGTGAAGGTCCGGGTGGTGAAGTTCGACCGATACATGCGGCTGGCCAAGTTCGATTCGATCTATGCGTTGGCCGATGCGATGGGGGTGCACCGCTCCACGATCGGTCGGGTGATGGAGGGGCGGTTGCAGCCGGGTGCGGCGTTCATCGCCGGTGCGTTGACGGCGTTTGCCCCGGCTAGCTTCACGGAGCTGTTCGAGGTGGTGGAGGAGGTCCGGGTCCGGTGACCGGTCGCGCTGTGGCGTGACGTCCGGACGGTTGGTATCGACCGGTTGGTGTGTCCAGGGAAACAGGCCCGAGTCTTGGCGGGCCTGAGCCTGTTTCCCTGACACAACGACCAGGGTGACCCGGTGACGGTCCGGTTGCTGGCCATCGGTGAGGGCGGGCGGCTCTACACGGGCGACCTGTTCCACAAGGTCGTCTGGATGGGCGCGTTCCGGGAGGCCGGTCTCCTCTACCGCAAGCGGGCGGACGGGATGCACGCGCTCAGGCACTTCTACGCCTCGGTGCTGCTGTCCCAAGGCGTCTCGATCAAGGAGCTGGCGGAGTACCTGGGCCACTCCGACCCCGGCTTCACGCTCCGGACGTACACGCACCTCGTCCCGTCCAGCCACGAGCGGGCGCGGTTGGCGATCAACGGGGTGTTCGGCTCTCAAGATCACGGCCTGGAGGCGGCATGATCATGGAAACCATGCGCCTCCAGGCCGGAGGGAAGATCGTTGATCTAGCCGTTGAGCAGGGCGCGCGACATCACCACGCGCTGGATCTGGTTCGTGCCCTCGTAGATCTGGGTGATCTTCGCGTCGCGCATCATGCGCTCCACCGGGAAGTCGCGCGTGTAGCCGGCGCCGCCGAAGAGCTGCACGGCGTCCGTCGTCACCTGCATCGCCACGTCGGACGCGAAGCACTTGGCCGCCGCGGTGATGAAGCCGATGTTCGGCTCGCCCCGCTCGGCCTTCGCGGCGGCGACGTAGACCATGTGGCGGGCCGCTTCGATCTTCATGGCCATGTCCGCGAGCATGAACTGGACGCCCTGGAACTCGGCGATCGCCTTGCCGAACTGCTTGCGGTCCTTGACGTAGGCCACGGCGGCTTCCAGCGCGCCCTGGGCGATGCCCACGGCCTGCGCGCCGATGGTCGGACGCGTGTGGTCCAGCGTGCGCAGCGCCGTCTTCAGCCCGGTGCCGGGCTCGCCGATGATGCGGTCCTCGGGGATCGTGCAGTCCTCGAAGTGGATCTCGCGCGTGGGCGAGCCCTTGATGCCGAGCTTGCGCTCCTTCGTGCCCACGACGAAACCCGGGTCGTCCTTGTGCACGACGAACGCCGAGATGCCCTGCGACTTCTTCGGCGCGTCGGGGTCGGTCACGGCCATCACCGTGTACCAGGTGGACTCGCCCGCGTTGGTGATCCAGCACTTCGTGCCGTTGAGCACCCAGTGGTCGCCGTCGAGCCTGGCCCGCGTCCGCATCGACGCCGTGTCGGAGCCGGCCTCGCGCTCGGACAGCGCGTACGACGCCATCGCCTCGCCGGACGCGACGCTCGGCAGCACCTGCCGCTTCAGCCCCTCCGACGCCGACAGCAGGATGGGCATGGTCCCGAGCTTGTTCACCGCCGGGATCAAGGACGACGACGCGCACGCGCGCGCCACCTCCTCGATCACGATGCACGTCGCCACCGAGTCGGCGCCCTGACCGTCGTACTCCTCCGGCACGTGCACGGCCGCGAAACCCGACTTGACCAGCGCGTTCAACGCCTCGACCGGGAAGCGCTCGCGCTCGTCCACGTCGGCGGCGTGCGGGGCGATCTCCTTGTCGGCGAGCGCCCGGACCGCCTCGCGCAGTGCCTCGTGCTCCTCGGCGAGCTGGTAGGTACCGAAGCTCGGGTCCACGTTGAGTTACCTCCCGGTAGGGCGTCCTACCAGGATGTTAGCGCGCGTTCACTCCCTTGTCCGCTGTGCCGTCCGCAACAGCCCGCAGCGCCGCGTCCTTCTCCAGCACGAGGTCGGCGAGCGACGACTGGAACTCCGCCATCCGCTGTCGCAGGGCCGGGTCCGACGCCGCCAGCACCCGCACGGCGAGCAGCCCGGCGTTGCGCGCGCCGCCGACCGACACCGTCGCCACCGGCACGCCCGCCGGCATCTGGACGATCGACAGCAGCGAGTCCATCCCGTCGAGGTGCTTCAACGGCACCGGCACGCCGATCACCGGCAGCACGGTCGCCGACGCCACCATGCCCGGCAGGTGCGCCGCGCCGCCCGCCCCGGCGATGATCACCCGCAGCCCGCGCGACGCGGCCGTCGCGGCGTAGTCGAGCATGCGCTGCGGCGTGCGGTGGGCCGAGTACACCCCCACCTCGTAGCTCACGTCGAACTCGGCCAGCGCCTCGGCCGCGGCCTTCATCACCGGCCAGTCCGAGTCGCTGCCCATGATCACGCCGACGTGCGTCACTGCTCTCCTCCGTGGATGTCGTACCCGTCCGGCCACACGCCGTCGGACAGCCAGTGCGCGGCGAGCCGAGCCCGCTGCCGCACCTCGTCCATGTGCTCGCCGACCAGCGTCACGTGACCGATCTTGCGCCCCGGCCGCTCCGCCTTGCCGTACAGGTGCACGTGCGCGTCGGGGAACCGGGCGAACAGGTGGTGCAACCGCTCGTCCGGCCCCATCTCGGACGGCGAGGACGCGCCCAGGACGTTGGCCATGACGACGGCGGGCGCGGCGAGGTCCGTCGCGCCGAGCGGGTAGTCCAGCACGGCCCGCAGGTGCTGCTCGAACTGCGAGGTCCGCGAGCCCTCGATGGTCCAGTGGCCGGAGTTGTGGGGGCGCATGGCCAGCTCGTTGACGACCAGCCCGTCCGCCGTCTCGAACAGCTCCACCGCGAGCAGCCCCACGACGCCCAGCTCGGACGCGACCCGCAGCGCCAGCTCCTGGGCCTGCTCGGCGAGGGCTTCGCTCGCACCCGGCGCGGGCGCCAGCACCTCGACGCAGATGCCCTCCCGCTGCACGGTCTCCACCAGCGGCCACGCCGCGCCCTGCCCGAACGGCGACCGCGCGACCAGCGCGGACAGCTCGCGCCGCATCGGCACGCACTGCTCGACCATCAACGGCGTGCCGGCCGCCAGCAGCTCGGGCACGACCCGCTGCGCGCTCTGCGGTGTGTTCAACATCCACACCCCGCGGCCGTCGTAGCCGCCGCGCACGGCCTTCAGCACGCACGGCCACCCGTGCCCCGCGCCGAACGCCAGCACGTCGGCCACCTCCCGCACGGCGGTGAACGGCGGCACGGGCACGCCCAGCTCCGCCAGCCGCTCGCGCATCACGAGCTTGTCCTGCGCGTGCAGCAGGGCCTCCGGCCCGGGGAACACCTTCACCCCTTCGGCGACCAGCGCGTGCAGGTGCTCCTGCGGCACGTGCTCGTGGTCGAACGTCACGACGTCGCACGACTTGGCGAACGCGCGCAACGCGTCGAGGTCGGTGTGCCTGCCCAGCTCCACCTCCCGGGCGACGAGCGCGGCGGGGTCGGAGTCCGACTCGGCGAGCACCCGCAACGACTGGCCGAGCGGGATGGCGGCCTGGTGCGTCATGCGGGCGAGCTGGCCGCCGCCGATCATGCCAACAGCGGGGAGACGGGTTCGGGAGTCCACGGTTCGGTGAGTCTACCTGCACAAACGCGACGCCTCGGGCAGAGGTCCCGCGCGCCTCCCCCAGCGCGCGGAACCCCTGCGGCAGGGTTGCCGCGGTGTGCCGGTCCGGGCGTCAGACCCGACGGGCCCGGCGGACCGCGGCGAAGGCGAGCGCGAACAGCGCGGCGGCGAGCCCGGCGAAGATCGAGAACTCGATCAGCTGGAACGACGCCAGGCGCTCGACCGGGTGGTAGTCGACGAAGTAGTGCACGTCGTGGTCGACCAGGCACCCGATGTACCCGTCGTTGCTCGTGGCGCCGTGGCAGCCCGCCGGGAACGGGATCTCGTTGCCCGCCGGGTCGGCGTAGCCGCCGGCCACCCGGTACGCGCCGTCACGCCCCAGGTCGGGGGACCTCGCGTACTGCTCGTACGGCGTCACCCGGCGCAGCGGCTCGTCGTAGTGCGGCCGCCAGAGCCGCGCCACGAGCAGGCGCGCCGCGCCGAGCCCGACCAGGGCGAGCCCCATCGCCGGCACCGTGCGCCGGGTCGTCGCGCCGGCCAGCAGGCCGAGCGCGAAGCCGAACACCGCGTAACCCGCCTGGACGTGCGGCGCCGCCTCGAAGGCGTCGCTCCCGAACGGGTGGAACGGCGGGTAGCCGTCGTGCACCGCGTTCAGGCTGTTCATCAGCGTGACCAGGGCCAGGCCCAGGCCGGCGGCCAACCCCGCGGCCGCCGCGCCCAGCAGCACGACCTTGGCCGCGAGCCAGCGCAGCGGGGGCACGTCCTGGCTCCACACCAGCAGGTGGGTGCGCTGCTCGTACTCCCGCGACAGCAGCGGCGCGGCCCAGAACACCGCGATCACCAGGCCGAGCGGGCCGGGCAGCAGCGCCAGCGCCTGCGCCACGCTCAGGTAGCTCCACTCGCCGAGCAGCTCGTGCGTGTCACCGGTCGCGTCCACGTGCAGGGCCATGCCGAGCGCCGGCGCGATCGCCGCGAGCACGGGCACGGCCGTGGCGAGGACCGTCCAGCGGTGCTGCCGCCAGGTCAGCCACGCGAGGTCGCCCCAGCCGACCCGGGCGCGCCTGGTCGTGGCGCCGGCCGTCGTGGTGGCGCTCATGCGGCGACCCCGTTCCGGCCGGCTTCGAGCTGCGTCAGCACGTAGTCCTCCACCGTCGGGGGTCGCAGCACCCACGGTGCCGCCGCCACCGGGCGCGGCGCGCCCACGGGCAGCCGGACCAGAAACGTCGACTGGTTGTCGACGTGCCGCGCGGCCACGACCTCGCCCGGCACGGGCGGCGCGTCCGAGCGCGGGCCGGTGCAGGAGACGTGCCGGTCGAGCAGCTCGTCCAGGTCGCCGCCCGCGAGCAGCCGCCCGTGGGCGAGGAGCAGCAAGTGGTCGGCGACGCCGGACAGCTCCGTGACGAGGTGCGTGGACAGCAGCACGGTCATGCCGGTGTCGGCGACCTCGGCGAGCAGCTCGGCGGTCGCCTCGCGGCGGGCCAGCGGATCGAGGTCGGCCATCGGTTCGTCGAGCAGGAGCACGTCCGGCCGCGAGCCGATGGCCAGCGCGAACGCCACCTGCGCCCGCCGGCCGCCGGACAACCGGCCGCACGGCGCGTCCAGCGGGACGTCGAAGCGCGCCAGCCAGCGGCGGGCCCGCGCCTCGTCCCAGACCGCGTTCAGCCGCGCGCCCAGGCGCAGCACGTCGGTCGCGGTGAAGTGCCGGTAGACCGGCTTGTCCTGCGGCACGAACGCCACCCGGCCCACCGCGTCCGCCGACCCCTCGTCGGCGTCGAGGAGTCCGGCCAGGACCGTCATCAACGTCGTCTTGCCCGCGCCGTTCGCGCCCACCAGCGCCGCCACCCGGCCGGCGGGCAGCTCGAACGTGCAGTCCCGCAACGCCCACTTGGCGCGGTAGCGCTTGCCCAGCGCCCGCGCCCGCACCGCTGATCCGGTGTCGTCGGCGGGCGCGACCTTCGTGCTCATCGGACCACCACCCCCTCCCCTGCCATTGCCTGGTCGTCGTCCCCGCCCCCGGTGAGGACGGAGCGCACCAGCGCGTCGATGTCCTCTGCGTCCAACCCGGCCCCCCGCGCCTCGCCGACCCACGTGGCCAGCCGCGCCCGCAGCTCGGCCATCACCTCCGGATCGGTCGAGCCGAGGCCCGCCTTGACGAACGTGCCCGAGCCCTGGCGGGCCTCGACCAGACCGGACAGCTCCAGTTCCCGATATGCCTTGAGCACCGTGTTCGCGTTCACACCACTCCTCGCGACGACGTCGCGGACGGTCGGCAGCCGGTCGCCCGGCCGCAGCCAGCCCAGGCGCAGCGCCTGCCGCACCTGGTGGACGAGCTGCAGGTAGGCGGGGAGGCCGCTGGACCGGTCGATGCGGAACTCCACCCGATGCTCCAAATTGTTCTACTTGACTAACACACCGGAACATACCGCGCGCGCATGGCGGGCTGTCAAGCCGGGACGGCGCACGCGGCGGTCCTCTCTCGGCTCGCCCGGCCGGCGACCCCTCCCGCCCCGGACGGGTGGTGGCACATCTCCGACGACGACACCGGCAAGGACGCGAAGTACGGCTGGGGCGCGACCGCGATCGACGGCAAGCCGGTCGGGCGACTGCAACTGCTCCGAGGAGCAGCGGTGGGTGGGCAGCCCGCCCCGGCCGACGCGCCGCTCCCCTCGCGCGCCGACCCGGCCCGGCGCGCCCCTCCCGCCCGCACCCCGATTCGACGCGGGCCCCCGCCCGCACGCCGGCGAGCGGCGGGTCAGCTCCTCGCGCCGGCGATCAGCGCCACGGCGTCGTCCCAGGTCGGGGGCAGTTCCTCCACCCGGACCCGGACCGGGCCGGCCGGCGCGACGTGCGGGTCGACGGCGAGCCGGTCCGCGGTCAGCACCCGCAGGTTGGCCAGCGCCCGCGGCAGGTGGCGGTCGCGGCGCAGCAGCACGCACGCCACCGCCGGGCCGGCCGAGGCCACCGTCTCGCCCGCGTCGAACACCTCCTTCAACGCGTCCGCCAGCAGCGTCATCGCCACCACGCGCGACCACCCGGACGTCCGGCTCAGGTCCAGCGCGACGAACACCAGCACGTGCTCCTGCCGGCCGGCGGCCCGCGCCTCCGCGTACACCTCGCGCAACCTGGTGCGCAGGTAGGCGGGCGTGGCCAGGCCGGTCAGCGGGTTGTCCGCCGCGCAGCTCGCGGCCCGCCTGCTCATCACGTCGCCCCAGCCCAGCGCGGTGGAGCGCAGCATCCGCGCCGGGATCGCGTCCACGCTCGGCGACACGATCCCGGTCGAGCCCTCCGGTTCCGACAGCACGGCGTGCAGCGCCGCGAGGTCCAGCAGCGTCTCCCCCAGCCCCGCGCCCGCCTCGGCCCGCGCACCCCCCAACCGGTACAGCTCGGCGCAGGCGTCGCCGTCGCCCAGCACGGCCCGGCAGACGTCGTCCACCTCCGCGAGTTGCCAGTCCGCCGGGAACGCCCAGCCCGCGGCCATCGTGGCGGTGCGCCACCTGGACCGCAGTGCCCGCGACCCGCCGGCCCCCGAGCGCTGTGCAACCGCTTCCCGAACACCCACCCGGATGCCTCCTCGACGATCGGTTCCGCACAGGAGACGTCGACCAAAGTCATCCATGACGGCACTTACTCCACCCGGTCGGGGGGTTGGAGGTGACGGTGCGCGACCCGGTGCGTCACACTGGCGCCGCGCGAGGAGGGAAGAGACACGTGGCGACCGTTCCTGCCGAAGTCCAGGGACCGAGCGACGCGGAGCTGATCGACTCCGTGCGCGGCGGGTCGACGGACGCCTACGGGGAGCTCTACGAACGCCACGTCACCGCCGCGTACAACCTGGCCCGCCAGCTCGCCCGGTCGTCCGCCGAAGCCGACGACCTGGTCTCGGACGCCTTCGCGAAGGTCCTCGACGCGCTGCGGGCCGGGCGCGGTCCCGACTCGGCGTTCCGCGCCTACCTGCTCACCGCGCTGCGCCACACCGCCTACGACAAGACCCGCCGGGACCGCAAGGTCGAGCTGGCCGACGACGTGGCCGAGGTCGCGCCCGAGGCGACGAGCGTGCCGTTCAAGGACACCGCCGTGGCCGGGCTGGAGCGGTCGCTGGCGGCCAAGGCGTTCGCCCGGCTGCCCGAGCGCTGGCAGACCGTGCTGTGGCACACCGAGATCGAGGGCCAGTCACCCGCCGAGGTCGCGCCGCTGCTCGGCCTGACCGCGAACGGCGTGTCCGCGCTCGCCTACCGCGCCCGCGAGGGCCTCAAGCAGGCGTACCTCCAGGTGCACCTGGCCGAGACGCAGGCCGAGCGCTGCCGCGCGACCGTGGACCGGCTCGGCGCGTGGACCCGCGGCGGGCTGTCCAAGCGGGAGACCACGCAGGTCGAGGCCCACCTGGACGAGTGCACCGACTGCCGGGCGCTGGCCGCGGAACTGGCCGACGTCAACGGCGCGCTGCGCGGGATCATCGCGCCGCTGGTGCTCGGCGTCGGCGCGACGGGCTACCTGGCCGCGGCCGGCGCGGGCACCGCCAAGGCCGCCGCGGTCGCCGCCGCCGGCGCGGGCGGTGCGGCGAGCGCCGCCACCTCCCTGCCGCGGCAGTTGCTCGGGGCCGCCGCGTCGGCCGCCGCCCTGGTGGTCGCGGTGGCGATCGGCCTGGCGTCCGGCGGCGAGCAGGAGGTGCCCGCGGCGCAGGCCGTGCCGGCGCCCAACACGCAGGTCGCGCCGACCACCCAGCCCTCACCGCCCGCGCCCACCGCGACGCCGGAGCCGACGACCGAGCCGTCCCCGACGCCGGAGCCCACGACCGAACCGACGACCGAACCCGCGCCGACCACGGAGGCCGCGCCCGACCCCGAGCCGGCTCCGAACCCGGAGCCGGAACCCGAACCGCAGCCGGAACCGGAACCGCAGCCCACGCCGCCGAACCTGGTGCCCGTGGTGCCCAGCGGGTTCACGCTGACCCCCGGTGACGACCCCGTCGACCTGCCGATCGTGGTGCGCAACTCCGGGGGGACGGCGTCGGAGCCCGCGAGCGCGGTGCTGGCCTTGCCGCCCGGCGTGCGGTCCGTCGGCCCGGCCGCGTCCTTCGCCGGTCCGCGCCCGGCCCGGTTCGACGGCGCGGCCGACCAGTCGGTGACCTGCCCGGCGGGCACGGGCACGGTGACGTGCGCCACCACCCGGGGCCTCGCGCCCGGCGGCACGGCCACGTTCGTGTTCCGGGTCCAGGCCGACCCCGAGGCGGTGACGGGCCGGATCACCGGCACGGTCACCGCCGGCACGTCGGTGAGCGTCGCGGTCGCGGTCGACGTCGAGGTGCGCCCGGCGCGCGACGACCTCGACCTCCAGGTCCGGACGTGGCAGCACGGGTTCTGGGACCCGCGCCTGGACGTCAAGGTCACCAACACCGGCGGCCGGGCGGGCGACCTGCGGCTGGTCGTGGAGTCGGACGGGCACGTCGTGCTCGTCACGCTGTGGCCCGGCTGCGAGCGGTCGCCGCGCCGCATCACGTGCGTGGCGCCGTTGGCGCGCGGCGAGTCGTTCCGGTTGTCGGTGTGGGCGGTCGGATGGCCGCACCGGGAAGGCGTGGTGCGGGTCGGCGCGACCCTCGGCAACGCGTCCGAGAGCGTCGAGGTGCCCGTCCCCGGCCGACCGGGCGGTGGCGACGACCACCAGCCGGAGCCGCCCACCGGCACCACCACCCCGAAGCCGACCACCACGCGCCCGACCCCGACGACGACCACGACGACCACGCCCGGCGCGCCCACGACCACCGAACCGCCCGCGCCGACCACGACGACACCGGCGCCGACCACGGAGCCGTCCACGCCCGCACCGACCACCACGACCACGCCCGCCACGACCGCGCCGACCACCACCACGCCGACGTCACCCACGCGCAGCGAACCGTGCCGACCCCGGCCGCCGTGGCTGCCGCCGCTGCTCGACGACCTGCTGCCCGGTCACTGCCGCACCCCTTCGTGATCGTTCGATCACGGCATCGGTAACCTGCCCCGGTGCTGCCACTAGTGCGCAGGGTAGTGGGCTCGCTACCCGAACCGCTCCGCTTCCTGATCAACAAGCACCGTGAGCTGATCCGCTTCGCCGTCGTGGGCGGCACGACATTCCTGATCGACAACGGCGTCTGGTACGCGCTCAAGCTGACCGTGCTCCAGGACAAGGTCGTCACGGCGAAGGCCATCGCGGTGCTGGTGGCGGTCATCGCGTCGTACGTGCTGAGCCGCGAGTGGTCCTTCCACACCCGCGGCGGCCGTGAGCGGCACCACGAAGCGGCACTGTTCTTCCTGGTCAGCGGCATGGGCATCGGGGTGAACCTGTTGCCGCTGTACGTCTCGCGGCACGTGTTCGACCTGCACTCCGAGGTGGCCGACTTCGTCGCGGGCTCGGTGATCGGCATGCTGCTGGCCACCGGGTTCAAGTACTGGGCGATGCGGAAGTTCGTGTTCCCCCAGGCCGACGCGCGACCGTCCGTGCGGTCGTTGCGCGTGGTGCCGGAGGAGCAGCGCGAGGTCGCCTGAACAGGCCGTTCACCCCGGTTTCCGTACACTGCCGGGGTGTCCGTAGTCGAGAACGTCGTCCTGCGCCTGCCCGAACCGCTGCGCTCGCTGGCCCTCAAGCACAGAGAGCTGCTGAAGTTCGCCGTCGTCGGCGGCACGTGCTTCGTCATCGACACGGTCATCTTCTTCGTGCTCAAGACGACCGTGCTGGCCGAGAAGCCGGTCACGGCGAAGATCGTCGCCACGCTCGTGGCCACGATCGTGTCGTACGTGCTCAACCGGGAGTGGTCGTTCAAGACCCGGGGCGGGCGCGAGCGGCACCACGAGGCGGCGCTGTTCTTCCTCGTCAACGGCATCGGCATCGCGCTCAACTCGCTGCCGCTGTGGGTGTCGCGCTACCTGCTGCACCTCCAGGAGCCGCACGTGAGCCGGATCGGCGAGGAGGTGGCCGACTTCGTCAGCGCGCAGATCATCGGCACCCTGATCGCCATGGCGTTCCGCTGGTGGGGCTACAAGAAGTGGGTCTTCCCGGAGGCCGACTTCCGCCCGCGCCGGGTGACGCGGGCCTACGACCGCCCGGCGGACGAGAACCCGACCGACCACGCCTGACGCCGACGCGCGCCCTGTCCTCGACCGCACGTGACGGCCGCGACCCGCGGCGCGGGCCGCTCAGCGGCCCCCGGCCAGGACCTCCAGCGCCGCGTCGTGCACGTGCCCGTTGCTCGTCAGCACGGTCCCGCCGTCGAAGCGCGCCGCGCCGCCGAGGTCGGTGAACCGCCCACCGGCCTCCGTCACCAGCACCTGGAACGGCGCGACGTCCCAGGGGTTCACGATCGGTTCCGCGGCCAGGTCGATCGCGCCCTCCGCGACCAGGCAGTGCTGCCAGAAGTCGCCGAACGCCCGGTTCTCCCAGCACGCGTCCACCAGCGCCAGGTACGCCTCCCGCGAGTGGTGCTCGACCCACGTGCCCAGGTGCGTGGTCGACAGGTAGGCGTCGGACAGCTCCCGCACGCCCGACACCGAGATCGGCCGCTCGCCCGACGCGTCCGACGTGTGCGCGCCACCGCCCGCGGCGGCCCACCAGCGACGGCCCAGCGCGGGCGCGCTGACCACGCCCACCACCGGCAGGCCGTCCACCACCAAGGCGATCAGGGTCGCCCAGACGGGTACACCCCGCAGGAAGTTCTTGGTGCCGTCGATCGGGTCGACCACCCACGTGCGGCCGTCGCCCGCCGTGCCGCCGCGCTCCTCGCCCGCGACCAGGTCGCCCGGGGCCTCGGCCGCGAGCACCGCCCGCAGCGCGTCCTCGACCGCCACGTCGGCGTCCGTCACGGGCGTGCGGTCGGGCTTGCGCTCCACCACGAGGTCGCGGGCGCGGAAGCGGGTCGTGGTGATCCTGTCGGCTTCGTCGGCCAACCGGAGGGCCAGGGACAGATCTGCGCGAAGGTCGGACACGCACGGGATCGTGCCACGCCTACGCTGGTTGTCGTGAGCGTGGTCTTGTTGGCCGAGGACGACCCGGCGATCGCCGAACCCCTCTCCCGCGCGTTGCAGCGGGAGGGCTACCAGGTGCAGGTCGTCACCGACGGTCCGGGTGCGTTGGAGGCCGCCACGCACAGCGGGATCGACCTGCTGGTGCTCGACCTCGGCCTGCCCGGGATGGACGGGCTGGAGGTGTGCCGCCGGCTGCGCGCGGGCGGTCGCGGCCTGCCGGTGCTGATGCTCACCGCGCGGTCCGACGAGGTCGACTTCGTGGTGGGCCTCGACGCGGGGGCGGACGACTACGTGGCCAAGCCGTTCCGGCTGGCCGAGCTGATGGCCCGCATCCGGGCGCTGCTGCGCCGCCGCGCGCCCGGCACGCTGGAGGTGAACGGCGTGCGCATGGACCTGGCCGCGCGCCGCGTCACCGTGGACGGGCTGGAGGTGCAGCTCGCGAACAAGGAGTTCGAGCTGCTGCGCGTGCTGATCCAACGCGCGGGCCAGGTGGTGCACCGCGACGAGATCCTCTCCGAGGTCTGGAACGACCCGGAGCTGAAGAGCAGCAAGACCCTCGACATGCACATGTCGTGGCTGCGCCGCAAGCTCGGTGACGTGCGCTCGGTGGAGCGCCGCATCGCCACCGTGCGCGGCGTCGGCTTCCGCTTCAACACCGCAGACTGATGCGCGGCCGGATCCTGCGGGCGATCCTGCTGGCCGTGGCGGTCACCGGGTTCGCCCTCGGCATCCCGCTCGGCTACACGGCCCTGCGGCTGGTGGAGGACGGCGCGAAGACCGACCTGGCCGCGCGGGCGCAGCGGATCGCGGCGTCCATCGACGACCAGATCGCGAGCGGCCGCGAGATCGACCTCAAGCCGGTCGAGGTCGGCGTGCCCGAGGGCGGCCACCTCCTGGTGACCTCCTCCGGCGGACAGCAGGAGTTCGGCCGCACGCCCGGTGACAACCCGCTGTCGGTCGAGGTGCCGATCGCGCAGCAGGGCACGGTGCGGCTGGAGGTGTCGTCCGCGCCCATGCGCACCGCGCAGTACCAGGTCGCCGCGCTGGTGGTGCTGCTGGTCGTGCTGTCGGTGAGCACCGGCACGGTGGTGGCCACGGTGACGGCGCGCCGGCTCGCCCAGCCGTTGCGGCACGTGGCGGCCCGCGCGGCGCGGCTGGGAGCGGGCGACTTCCGGCGCGACGACCGGCGGCACGACGTGCCGGAGCTGGACCTCGTGGCCGAGGCGCTGGACCGGTCGGCGGGCGCGTTGGCGCAGCTCGTGCAGCGGGAGCGCGAGCTGGTCGGCGACGTCTCGCACCAGCTGCGCAGCCGGCTGACCGCGTTGCAGCTGCGGTTGGAGGCGTTGTCGCTGCACCAGGAGCCGGACATCGCCACGGAGGCCAAGGCCGCGCTGGAGCAGGCCGAACGGCTGGCCGAGGTGCTCAACGAGATGCTGGCCGCGGCACGGGCCGCCCGCGCGGTCGGCGCGGAACCGCTCGACCTGGGCTCGGAGCTGACGGCCATCGCCGAGGAGTGGCGCGAACCGCTGCGCCGCGTCGGACGCGCGCTGCGGGTGAAGGTGCCGGAAGGGCTGCTGGCGCGTGCCACGCCCGCGCGACTGCGTGAGGCGATCGGCGTGCTGCTGGACAACGCGCTGCGGCACGGCGAAGGCATGGTCGTCGTCTCCGCGCGCCGTGACGACGGCACGGTCGTCGTGGAGGTCGCCGACGGGGGCGCGGGCGTGCCGGACGAACTCGCGCACCACATCTTCGAGCGCGGCGTGTCCGGCGGCGGGTCCACCGGTGTGGGTTTGGCGTTGGCGCGGGCCCTGGTGGACGCCGACGGCGGGCGGCTGGAGCTGTCCACCGCCCGGCCCGCGACGTTCGCGCTGTTCCTGCCCGTGCCGAAGGCCGAGGACGTGGTGGGCGTGACCTGGCGGACCGACCTCACGCCTCGGTAGGCGCGGCCTCCGGTTCGGCGGTCCGGGGCAGCACGCCGACCACGCCGCGCACGACCTGCGCCCACACCAGCCGGCCGAACAGGTAGTGGCAGGCGACGTCCTCGCTGGTGAACGCCGCCCAGTCGTACCGGTTGCCCTGCTCGCGCCAGAAGACCTCGAAGCCCTCCTCGGTCGGCAGCAGGCACCACGTGTTGTCGGCCTCCGCGCCGATCGACACGACCTCCGCGGGCACGCCGACCGCCAGCAGCCAGCCCTGGACCGACTCCGCGTTCATGCCATCTCCTCCAGGTAGCCCAGCGCGACCAGGTCGGCGACCGGGTGGGTGGCCCGGTACCGCACACCACCGCCGGGCTGGCCGAACCACTCGGCGGACAGCGTGAACCACACCGGCAGCACCCGGACCACCCGGTAGCGGTGGTAGCCCGCGCCGACCAGCGCGGGCGGCAGCGAGCGCTCGGCGAAGGGCGTGCCGAGCTGGGACAGCACCCGGCCCTCCGGCCCGCCGAACCGGTCCAGCTCCACGCCGACCGCGAGCACGCCCGGCCGGCCCTCCTCGTACCCGCCCTCGGGGAACAGCTCGCCGGGCGGCCAGGCGTACTCGGGCGGGTCGGCGCGGACCAGGAACCGGCGGTCCCAGTCGCGTTCGTGCATGCCGGCCAACGGGTCGTAGCCCTCCAGCAGCGCCGGGTCCGGCGCGCCGCCGGGGCCGAGCGCCAGGCGCGGCCGGTTCACCGCGGGCACCGGGTCCGCCGACGCGGTCGGCTCCGCGCCCGAGAGCCGGGAGCGCAGCCCGTCCCGGCCGCCGGCCCGCAGGTCGAGGCCGAGTTGGGCGGAGGTGTCCACCAGGTGGCCGTCCGGGTGGCCCTGCGGCGGGAAGCGCAGGCCCGCCGCGAACGCCTCGTCCTCCGACGGCGGCGGCAACTGGCGGGCGGGTGTCGCGCCGGGCGGCGGGAGCATCCCGCCGGGGAACATGTGCAGCAGGAACGCCGCCGCCGCTGCCGTGGTCGGCTGCGCCGTCCGCGCGGCCCGGACCGGGGGCGCGGGCGGGGTGTCGTCGGCCTCGGTCGGCAGGACCCCGGACAGCGGACCGGCCGGGAGGGGGCCGGCCGCGAGCGGACCGGTGGCGGACCGGCCGCCGGTCGGCAGCGGGAGGATCGCGAACGCGAGGTCGCCGTCGACCACCTGCCTGCCGAGGGCCGCCAGGGTGTCCCGGAGGTCCCGGGACTCGGCGTCGTCCCGGGACTCGGCGGCCGCGCCTTCGCCCTTGGCCGCCTCGCCCTTGGCCTGCGCGTCGGGCTTGGCCGCGCCCTCGCCCTTGGCCTGGCCTTCGGGCTTGGCCTGCCCATCGGCCTTGGCGGCGGCTTCGGCCTTGCCCTGGCCCTGAGCGGACTGGTTCTGCCCCGACTGGCCCTGCCCCGACTGCGCCGAACCGGACTGGCTCGCGCCGGGCTGCGCCTGCCCCGACTGCGAGGAACCCGACTGCGCCGAACCCGACTGCGCCGAACCGGGCTGGCCGGAGCCCGGCTGACCCGCCGGGGTCTGGCCGGGTTGCGGGGCTTGGGCGGCCTTGGCCTCGGCCTTCGGGGCGGTCTGCTGGCCGGGCTGCTGGCCCGGGGCCTGGGTGGTCGCGGGGGCGTTGGGGGCGGTGGTGGCGGCCGGTGCCGGAGTGACGGCAGCCGCAGCGGCAGCCGCGGCCGGAGCACCCGTCGGCCCACCACCGAGGGACGGCCCGCTGAACGACGGTCCCTGCGGCGCGGCCGGGTTGGCGGCCGGCGCGGCGGGCTGCGCGGGCGCGTGCGGCGCTTCGGCGTGCGGCAGCAGCGGGCGGTCCAGGACCGCCGCCGACGACTGGTTGACCGTGCCCTCGGTGCGGGTCACCGCGTCCACGACCGGACCCGCCGCGGCCGGCACCGCGCCGAGCACGGGGTTCACCAGGTCGCCGACGACGGTGCCCGGTCCGGGCGGGGTGCTGCCACGACCGGGCGGCACGTGATCGGGGCCCGGCCCGTGACCCGGCGCGTGGTCGGGTCCGTGGTCGCGGCCCGGGGCCACGGTCTCCGTGACGCCCTGGACCCCGTCCGCCGCGCCCTGGACGGTGCGGTCGACCGCGTCGCCCACGACGCCGACGGTCTCCACGACCGGCTGGGCCACCACGTTCACCGTGTCCGTCACCGCGCCGACGAGCCCGCCGATCAGGCCGGGCGCCTGGCCGTGACCCGGAGCGGCACCCGGAGCAGCGGCACCGGGAGCAGCAGCGCCCGGAGCGGCGCCACCCGGAGCAGCGGCAGCCGGAGCGGCGCTGCCGGCGCCACCTCCCGAACCGCCGGAACCCTCGGACCCGCCGGGCAGCAACCCGTCCAGCAGCCCGAGGCCCAGGCCGCCACCCGACGACCCACCACCCGGGAGCCCACCGGCCGGCCCACCGCCGTGCGGTCCGCGACCGCCCTCCGAGGGACCCGCGCCCGGTCCGGCGTCACCGGGCGCGTGCACGCCGGGGTTGACGTCGACCGGCGGCCGGTGCCCGCCGATCTGCACACCGCTGTCCAGCCGCACCGCGCTGGTCAGCGTGTCGGTCAGGTGCGCGACGTTCGCCGCCGCGCCCCGGACCGCCGTCTCCAGCCCGAGCAACGCCGTCGGGTGGCCGGCGTTCGCGGCCTGCTGCGCGGCGTCGGTGTTCTTCGCCAGGTTGACCAGCTCGCGCACCAGCTCGACCTTGGCCGCGCCGATCTGCTCGGCCGCGTGGTCCAGCCGGTCGGCGGCGGCGGCGCAGCCGCGCAGCACGGTGTTCAACGTGCCATCCGGCGCGGTGAACGTGTTCCAGTGGCCGCGCGCCGCCTCGCCGGTCGGGCCGGACAGGGCGGCCAGCGCCTTGCCCGCCGAGCCGTCGGACTCGCCCGCCAACGTGGACAGCTTCGCGCCCGCCTCCCGCCACGCGGCGGCGGACGCCCGCAACGCGTCCTCGTCCGCCTGGGGCCAGGACACCCCGGCCTTGGCGGCGACGTCGGCCAGCTCGGCCGGCAGCTCGATCCCCATCACGGCCCCCTGAGTCAGATCGCGCCGAGCGCGGTGCGGTTGCCCTCTTCGGTGTCGCGGTACGTGCGGGCGGTCTCGGCGAAGCGCTCCCCGACGCCGCCGAACCCGGCGCTCAGGCCGGACAACCCGCTCAACGCCTCGCCGGACGGCCCGACGTGGCTCGCCGCGAAGCTCTGCCCGATCGCGTCGCCGCCCCAGCACTCGCCGAGCGAGTCCAGCGCGCCGCCCAGGTCCCCGGCGATCTTGCGGGCCCGCTCGGCGAACGCGGTGAAGTCCTCCGCGCCCTCGGCGAGCCGGGCGAGGTCGGTGTGGAAGCCGGTCATCGCGTTCTCCTCGCGCGGATCGGGGTGGGTGCGGGCGCGCCCGCGTCGACGTCGAGCCAGTCGCGCTGCTCGAAGTCCTCGTCGTCGGCGACCGGGCGGCGGCGGGTGGCGGGCGGGACCTGCTCGGGGGCGATCTCCTCCGGGCGGAGGTCCGCGGTGCCGCGCAGCAACGCCTCCGGGTCCGTGCCGGCGGGCAGCACGGGGCTCAGCGCCCGGTAGGCGCCCTCCGCGGCCTTGGCCACCGCCTCCTGCGCGGTCCGCAGGACCAGCTGGGCCAGTTGCGCCGGCCGCAGGCGGTACGCGTGGTCGGCCAGCTCCAGGTCGACCAGCGTGCCCCTGGCGTCGACCACGGCGGTGACCGCGCCGTCGGGGCTCGTGGCGGAACCGGAGACCCGGGCCAGGTCGCGCTGGACGGACGCCAACTGGTCGCGGCTGCGCCGGTAGTCGGCGAGCAGCTCGTCCACCTGGGCGCGGTGATCGGTCGTCACGGCCACCTCCGGGTTGCGCCGTCGCCGGGCATGGTCGTCGGTCGCGCGTTGGACGTTACGACCGCGGTCCCGGTTCCCGCCCGTTCCAGCGAAATCCCGGCGTGGACGGCGCGGTGCACGGTGCGGGCCAACGCCGAGCCGATCACCGACCGCGGCCCGCCGTAGGGCTCGACCGGCCCGTCCAGGGGGCACAGCAGCACGACCGCGTCGGTGACGGTCCCGGTGCCCGGCACGCCCGCCTCGCCCAACGCCTGGGCCTTGGCCTCCGCGACCGTGGCGACGGCGTTCACCAGGGCCGCGTCCGCGAGCCGCACCGGCAGCACGCACACGGCGTTGATCGTGCCGACCTCGGGCAGGTCCCCGGCGGGCGGCCCGGCCGCCCACGTGGGGTGCGCGCCGATCCCCGTCGTCACCCACGACCGGACGCCGCCGTCGCTCTCCAGCACCACGTCCCGCACGTCCACGGCGGTGAGCAGACCGGTGCCGGGGCCCGTCAGCCCGAGGCCGGCCGCGATCTCGCCCACGTGCACGTCCGGGTCGAGGCGCGCGTAGTCCTTGGGCACGGTCGCGTTCAACGCCCAGTGCCGGACGCCCAGGCCGCCGCCGTGCGGGCCGGACGAGATCGCCAGCACGGGCCGGGGCAGCCGCCACACCAGGACGCCGGGGTGCCGTTCCACCGCGGGCACCGCGCGGCCGGGCGTGCCGCGATCGTCGGCCGCGGCCTGCTCGACCACCCGGCTACCCCCGCAGCGCCCGGACCACCCGCGACGGGCTCGGCCGACCCAGCCGTTCGGCCATCCACGCGCTGGTGTCGGCGAGCTTGTCCAGGTCGACGCCGTGCCCGACGCCCAGCCCGTCCAGCATCCACACCAGGTCCTCGGTGGCCAGGTTGCCGGTCGCCGACTCGGCGTAGGGGCAGCCGCCCAGCCCGCCCGCCGACGCGTCAATCGTGCGCACGCCGGACTGCATCGCGGCCAGGGTGTTCGCCAGCGCCTGCCCGTAGGTGTCGTGGAAGTGCACCGCGAGCCGGTCCACGCCGTCGAAACCGGCGAGCAGCGCGGTCACCTGGCCCGGCGTGGCCACGCCGATGGTGTCGCCGAGCGAGAGCTGGTCGCACCCCATGTCCAGCAGCCGCTTGCCGACGCCGACCACCTGCTCCCGCGGCACCGCGCCTTCCCACGGGTCGCCGAAGCACATCGACACGTAACCGCGCACGGCCAGCCCCTCGGCCTTCGCCCGCGCCACGACCGGGTCGAACATGGCGAACTGCTCGTCCAGCGACCGGTTCAGGTTGCGCCGCGCGAACGTCTCGGTGGCGCTGGCGAAGATCGCCACGTGCTCGACGCCCGCCCGCAGCGCCCGCTCCAGCCCGCGCTCGTTGGGCACCAGCACCGGGTAGCTCACGCCCGGCCGCTTGACCAGGCCGGCCAGCAGCTCCTCCGCGTCGGCCAGCTGCGGCACCCACCGGGGGTGCACGAAGCTCGTGGCCTCCAGCACCGTGCCGCCCGCGTCGGCCAGCCGGTCCAGGAACTCCAGCTTGGTGGCGACGGGCACCACCTCGGCCTCGTTCTGCAACCCGTCCCGCGGCCCGACCTCCCAGATCGTCACGCGGTCCGGCAAACCGCTCGCGCCGACGGTGTCCGGCAGGCCGACCTCACGCGCGCCCATCTGTGACCCTGTCCTCCGTCCGGTGGTCCCCGACCCGGTCGCGCCCGGGGTGCAGCAGCGAGAGCACCTCGTCCACGGCCGGGATGTCGTCGAACTCCCACGGCTCGTCCGCGCCCGACTCGACGACGAGCGTGCCGCAGCCGAACAGCCGGTCCACCGGGCCGCGCTCGGAGCGGACGCCGTCGATGCGGTCCAGGCGGATGTCCAGCCCGGTCCGCTTGAGCACGCCGAACCGGTACATCACCCGTTCGTCGGTGACGATGAAGTGCGTGGTGCGCCAGCGCACCAGCGGCGCGAGCGTCAACCAGGCGATCAGCACCGCGGCGAGCGCGGCCAGGGCGGTCCACGCGACCGACGCCCAGCCGAAGTCGGACACCAGCACCGCGAGGTAGGCGCCGCCGACGACCACGACGACGAGCACGAGCACCGGCGCGATCAGCGTCTTCCAGTGCGGGTGCCGGTGCACCACGACGTGCTCGCCGGTGCGGAGCAGGTCGTCCGGGTAGGCCACGACGGGTCCCTTCGGTGCGGTGCTCGCCTGGTGGGGAGCAAGCCTCACCGTACCCGCAGGTGCACCACGTCCCCGGCGGAAACGGTGTGGTCCACGCCGGTCTGGTCGCGCACCACGAGCGTGCCGTCGGGCTCCAGGTCGCGGGCCGTGCCGACCAGCGCGTCGCCCTTGGCCAGCTCCACCCGCACCCGGCTGCCGAGCGTGGCGCAGTGCCGCCGGTACTCGTCGCGCAACGACGGCTCGTCGCCGCCCGCGCGCCGCCACGCGTCCTCCAGCCCGGCCAGCTCCCGCAGCAGGGTGATCGCCAGCGCGGTGCGGTCCAGCGGGCCGGCGTGGTCCTCCAGGCTCGTCGGCCGCAGGCCGCCCGCGCCGGGCCGGACGCCGTCGGGCAGCGCGGCCACGTTGAGCCCCATGCCGACGACGACGGCCGGCGTCGCGTCGGCGGTGATCTCGGCCAGCACGCCCGCCGCCTTGGCGTCGCCGACCAGCAGGTCGTTCGGCCACTTCAGGGACGCCTCGACGCCGACACCGCGGGCCGTGCGGACCAGCGCCAGCCCGGCGAGGAGCGTCAGCCACGGCCACCGCGCCGGCGGCACCCCGTCCGGGCGGAACAGCACGCTCGCGTAGAGCCCGCCGGCGGGCGAGGTCCAGTCGCGGTTGCGGCGGCCCTGGCCCGCGGTCTGCCGTTCGGCGATGAGCACGGTCCGGTCCCGCGCGCCCCGGATCGCGGCGTCGCACAGGTCGGTGTTCGTGGACCCGGTCTCGGCAACCACGTCCAGGGCCGCGTAGGGACCGAGGAGGCCGGCGCGCAGTGCGGCGGTGTCGAGAGTCACCCGCGCAGACTAGTGAGCGACCCGCCCCGCCCGCTGTGTCGGAGCGGTGTGGACGGCGGGGCGGATCACCGCGGCCAAGCCTGCAACCTCCACCGCGCTGGAGGTCAACCCGGTCTTCGTGAGCTGGGCTACTACGCCCGGCCGTGCCGGGAAGGGCTGGTTAAGCTGCCCCGCTATGAGCAGTGCGACCGCCCCCATCGGCGAGGAGCCGGACGTCCACACCACCGCCGGGAAGCTGGCCGACCTGCGCCGGCGCAACGAGGAGGCCGTGCACGCCGGCTCGGCGCGCATGGTGGAGAAGCAGCACGCCAAGGGCAAGAAGACGGCCCGCGAGCGCATCGAGCTGCTGCTCGACCCCGGCTCGTTCGTCGAGCTGGACGAGCTGGCGCGGCACCGCTCGACGAACTTCGGGCAGGAGCGCAACCGGCCCTACGGCGACGGCGTGGTGACCGGCTACGGCACCGTCGACGGCCGCCCGGTGTGCGTGTTCAGCCAGGACGTCACGGTCTTCGGCGGCTCGCTCGGCGAGGTCTACGGCGAGAAGATCGTCAAGGTCATGGACCTGGCCATCAAGACCGGCCGGCCGATCGTGGGCATCAACGAGGGCGGCGGCGCGCGCATCCAGGAGGGCGTCGTCTCGCTCGGCCTCTACGGCGAGATCTTCCGCCGCAACGTGGCCGCGTCCGGCGTCGTGCCGCAGATCTCGCTGATCATGGGCGCGAACGCGGGCGGCCACGTCTACTCGCCCGCGCTGACCGACTTCGTGGTCATGGTCGACCAGACCTCGCACATGTTCATCACCGGCCCGGACGTGATCAAGACCGTCACCGGCGAGGACGTGGGCTTCGAGGAGCTGGGCGGCGGGCGCACGCACAACACCAAGTCGGGCAACGCGCACTACCTCGGCGAGAACGAGGAGGACGCCATCGCCTACGTCAAGGAGCTGCTGTCCTACCTGCCCGCCAACAACATGTCCGAGCCGCCGGTCTTCGACGCGCCGGACGACGTGGTGCACGGCTCGATCGAGGACTCGATCACCGACTCCGACCGCGAGCTGGACACGCTGATCCCGGACTCGGCGAACCAGCCCTACGACATGCACGAGGTCATCACCCGCGTGCTGGACGACGGCGAGTTCCTGGAGGTCCAGCCGCTGTTCGCGCCGAACATCCTGGTCGGTTTCGGCCGGGTGGACGGCCACTCGGTCGGCGTCGTGGCCAACCAGCCGACCCAGTTCGCGGGCTGCCTGGACATCGACGCCTCGGAGAAGGCCGCGCGGTTCGTGCGGACCTGCGACGCGTTCAACATCCCGGTGCTGACCTTCGTGGACGTGCCCGGCTTCCTGCCCGGCACCGACCAGGAGTGGAACGGCATCATCCGGCGCGGCGCGAAGCTGATCTACGCCTACGCCGAGGCCACCGTGCCGCTGGTCACCGTGATCACCCGCAAGGCCTACGGCGGCGCGTACGACGTGATGGGGTCCAAGCACCTGGGCGCGGACATCAACCTGGCGTGGCCGACGGCGCAGATCGCGGTCATGGGCGCGCAGGGCGCGGCGAACATCGTGCACCGCAAGACGTTGGCGAACGCCGTGGCTTCGGGCGAGGACGTGGACGCGCTTCGGGCCCGTTTGCAGCAAGAATACGAAGACGCCCTCTGCAACCCTTACGTCGCGGCCGAACGCGGCTATGTTGACAGTGTGATCCCACCCTCGTACACGCGTTCACACGTCGCACGGGCGCTGTCCATGCTGCGGGACAAGCGCGAGGCGCTGCCGCCCAAGAAGCACGGGAACATCCCGCTGTGAGCGGGGAGACGCACCTCCGGGTGGTGCGCGGCAACCCGGACGACGTGGAGTTGGCCGCGGTCGCGGCGGTCGTGGTCGGCCTGGCGGGCGCGGGTTCGCCCGCCCCGGCGCAGCCGCACCGCTCGGCGTGGTCGGACAAGGCCAGGCAGGTCAGGCGCCCGTTGCCGCACGGTCCGGGCGCGTGGCGGGCCTCCGGCCTGCCCGGCTGAGCCGCACCGCACCCGACTCGCCGCCCACCGCCGCCGGTCCGACCCGGCGGCGGGGGGGGGGGGGGGGCCGCCCCCCCGCGGCGCGGGGGGGGGGGGCGCGCCCCTCGGGCAGCCGGCCCGCGGCGCGGAGAGCGGGGCGCTGGGCGGGGGCGC
>NZ_JBHYXZ010000043.1:41250-59215 GCF_042752395.1 Actinosynnema sp. NPDC059335
TTTTTATATGTCACGGGGCGGGGCGGGGGGGGGCCCCCGGGCCTGCCCGGTTCCCCCCACCCCCACCCGACGCGCCCCCCCCCGCCGCCGGACCCCCGGGGGGGCGGCCTTCGGCCTGCCCACCAGTCGCCGCGGCATCGGTCATCGACGCGCTCCGCAGTCGACGCGGCGACGGTCTTCAGCGTGCTCCGCAGTTGGCGCGGCGACGGTCTTCGGCGTGCTCACCAGCCGCCCCGGCGACGGTCTTCGCCCTGCTCAGCAGTCGACGCGGCGGGAGTTGACCCGGACCCCCGTGTCCCCGAGCACGGAGACCTCGCGGCACCGCGTGCCGTCCGGCACGTGCAGCCGCACCCGCATCCACATGGTGCCGACGCCGATCCGCGTCTCCAGCACCTCGACACCCTCGGCGGCCAGCGCGGGCGGCACCTCCTCCAGCCGCCGCAGCGCGCGGGCGATCGTCGTCACCTCGCCCATCACCCGGTACTCGGCCCGGTCGCTGCCGTCGGCGAACGGCCAGAACGGCACGCCGTACCCGACGGGGTCGGTGGACACCACGCGGGCCGCGACGCCCAGGACCAGGACGGCGGGCACGACCAGGAGCCACCGGCGCCACCGCCGGCCCCGGTCGACCCGGCGGACCACCAGAGCCACACGCTGCACTGCACCGAGGGTGCCGAAGGCCGTCACGTGGCGCATCGGTAGTTCTACGCACGGCACCGGCCCCGAACGGGTGGTCCCGCCGCGCCCTAGGCTGCACGGCGTGCGCTTCGTCCTCGCCTCCCAGTCCCCCGCCCGCCTGGCCGTGCTCCGCGCCGCCGGGGTCGAACCCGTGGTCCGCGTGTCCGGCGTCGACGAGGACGCGTTGGCCGCCTCCCTCACCGACCCGACGCCGGCGGACCTGGTGACCGCGCTGGCGACGGCCAAGGCGGAGGCGATCGCCCGGGACGAGGACGACGACGCCGTGGTCGTGGGCTGCGACTCGATGCTGCGGACCGCCGACGGCGAGGTGCACGGCAAGCCCGGCACGGTCGAGGTCGCGCGCGAGCGGTGGAAGAAGATGGCGGGCACCACCGGGACCCTCCTGACCGGGCACGCCGTGCTGCGGGTGCGCGGCGGCGAGGTCGTGGACCGCGCGGTCGGGCACGAGGCGACACTGGTCCGGTTCGGCCGGCCGACCGAGGACGAGCTGGAGGCGTACCTGGCGACGGGCGAGCCGCTGCACGTCGCGGGCGCGTTCACGCTCGACGGCCTGGGCGGCTGGTTCGTGGACGGCATCGACGGCGACCCGTCCAGCGTGATCGGGATCAGCCTCCCGCTCACCAGGAGGCTGCTGCGGCAAGTGGGTGTCGCGGTGTCCGACATCTGGTAGCCGTTGTCACATTTTCCCAGATCCGGGAAGCTTCTCGAAGGGCTTTCGGGTTGGGGGAGTCGTGGGTGAACTGCTGACGCGCCGCCGCCACATCGACTTCGGGCGCCGGACGAACACGGGCTGTCGCGGCTGACGCCGTCCCCGTCGTCCACCCCTGCGCACCCAACCCGGAGCACACCGTGTCGTTCCTCCGCAGTTACACCAAGCCGAAGGTCTTCGGCATCACCGTCCTCGCCGCGCTCGTCCTGGGAGCGCTGGCCGGGTACGTCGCCAAGAGCACCGGGCAGGAGTGGCTGACCGCCACCCTCGGGCACATCGGCGACGTCTTCACCAGCCTGTTGCAGTTCACCGTCATCCCCCTGGTGTTCACCGCGATCGTGGTGGGCATCACGAGCCTGCGCCGCCTGGGCACGAGCCGCGCCGCGCGGCTGGGCGGCAAGACGCTGCTGTGGTTCGCCATCACGTCGCTGATCGCCGTGCTCATCGGCCTCGCCATCGCGTTGGTCTTCAA
This sequence comes from Actinosynnema sp. NPDC059335, assembly GCF_042752395.1. Lineage (NCBI taxonomy): Bacteria > Bacillati > Actinomycetota > Actinomycetes > Pseudonocardiales > Pseudonocardiaceae > Actinosynnema > Actinosynnema sp. NPDC059335. The sequence continues at coordinate 43,131 of NZ_JBHYXZ010000043.1, forward strand.
GCCGGGCTCGGGCGTGCAGGTCGAGCCGTCGCAGGCCGCGGTGGAGAGGCTCGCCGCCCGCGACCCGGGCTCGTGGAGCACGCTGCTGGAGACGCTGGTGCCGTCCAACCTGTTCAGCGCCTTCACCGAGGGCGAGGTGCTCCAGGTCGTGTTCATCGCGGTGCTGGTCGGCTTCGCCGCGTACGCGCTGGGTGACAAGGCCGCGCCGTTCGTGACGCTGACCCGCTCGGTGTTCGACCTGATCCAGAAGGTCGTCGGCTGGATCGTGCTGCTCGCGCCGATCGGCGTGTTCGGCCTGCTGGGCACCGCGTTCGCGACGTACGGCAACTCGTTCGTCCGGCCGCTGTTCTCGCTGATCGCGGCCGTGTACGGCGGGTCGCTGCTGGTGCTGTTCGTGGTGTACCCGCTGCTGCTGCGGTTCGTCGGCCGGGTGTCGCCGGTGACGTTCTTCGCCAAGGCGTGGACCGCGATCCAGTTCGCCTTCGTGTCCCGCTCGTCGGGCGCGACGCTGCCGCTGAGCAGGCAGACCGCCGCCAACCTCGGCGTGGACAACGACTACGCGTCGTTCGCCGTGCCGCTGGGCACGACCACGAAGATGGACGGCTGCGCCGCGGTGTACCCGGCCATCGCCACGGTGTTCATCGCGAACCTGTTCGGCGTGCAGCTCGGCGTGTGGCAGTACGTGGCGATCGTCGCCGTCGCCGTGTTCGGCGCGCTGGCCACCGCCGGCACCACCGGCTGGTTCACCATGCTGACGCTGACCCTGGGCGCGGTGAACATGCCGCCGGAGGTCATCGCCACCGGTGTCGCCGTGGTCTACGCGATCGACCCGATCCTGGACATGGTCCGCACGGCCACCAACGTGACCGGCCAGATCACCGTCCCGGTCCTGGTCGCCCGCTCCGAGGGCCTGCTCGACGACGAGGTCCTGAACGCGCCGAGCGAGCCGCCGCTGCTGACGGGCCCCCGCCCGACCACCCCGGTCCCCGCCTGACCGGAACGCTCACCTCACCCGACCTGGACGTAGGACACGCGCGTTCCGGACGTAGGACACGCGCGAGAGCCCTACGTCCAGGTCGCACGTGTCCTACATCCGGAACAGGCGTGTCCTACGTCCGGAACACCCGAGTTGAACGTTCGGGTCACGCCGTGCCGCACTGGCGCAGGTCGGCCGGGTCCGGGGTCACGGTCGGCCAGCCCGGCAGGGACTCCGGCTCGCGCACGACCGGCGTGCACCCCATCTCGCCGCCTCGGCCGGCCAGGGAGAAGACCTGGGCGAACCACCGAGAGCACGCCACCCCCGCCGGGCACGCCCGCTGCACGGCCACCACGTCGGCCACCGTGTCGTCGTCCACGTCGTGCAGCGCGAGGTACGCCCCGCTGGACACGTAAGGCACCTGCGCCCGCGACCACGCGCCCGACCGCCGCACCAGCACCTCGCCGAGCGCCTCGCCACCGGCCTCGCCCCGCACCAGGCACACCGCGACCTCGGCGTCCACGCACTGCAGGGAACCGGCGTCGATCCGGGCGCCCGAAGCCGCGATGGTCAACTCGAAGATGTTCGGCCCCGAAGCGCCGCTGGTCCGGATCCGGCCCGCGCCCTCGCCCACCAGTAATTCCACTGAATCGACACCCACCTCCTGTTTCACCACCGAACGGCAGGCCGTCGCGCCGCAGCGCAATTCGTCCTGAGGCACGGCGCCGCCCGCGTCGGACACCGGAGGAGGTCTCAGTGACCAGGCGATGACCAGGCCCGCGATAGTGATGAGCACAGCTGCGCAAGCTGTCAGAAGCGCGGCTGTGGGCGGGCGTGTCACGATTCCCGATTGTTCCACCCAAGCGTGAGCTGTCTCTCGGTCGCCGGGTACGAAAGGGTCACTAAACTCCCCGTCCATTGCCGCTCCACGTTCCAGCGTTGCCAGGAGGTAGGACGTCGTGTCGCTGCGCAAGGTCCTCGTCGCCAACCGCGGTGAGATCGCCGTCCGGGTCATCCGTGCCTGCCGAGACGCCGGTCTGGCCAGCGTCGCCGTGTACGCCGACCCGGATCGGGACGCTCCGTTCGTCCGCTTGGCGGACGAGGCGTTCGCCCTGGGCGGCAGCACGCCCGGGGACAGCTACCTGTCCATCGACAAGCTGCTCGACGTGGCCAAGCGCGCGGGCGCGGACTCGGTGCACCCCGGCTACGGGTTCCTCTCCGAGAACGCCGACTTCGCGCAGGCGGTGCTGGACGCGGGCCTGATCTGGATCGGACCGACCCCGCAGGCCATCCGCGACCTCGGCGACAAGGTGACCGCGCGGCACATCGCGATGCGCGCCGGCGCGCCGCTCGTGCCCGGCACCAAGGACCCGGTCGCGGGTCCCGAGGAGGTCGTCGCGTTCGCCGAGGAGCACGGCCTGCCGGTCGCGATCAAGGCGGCGTTCGGCGGCGGCGGTCGCGGTCTCAAGGTGGCCCGCACGCTGGAGGAGATCCCCGAGCTGTTCGACAGCGCGGTGCGCGAGGCCGTGGCGGCGTTCGGCCGCGGCGAGTGCTTCGTGGAGCGGTACCTGGACAAGCCGCGGCACGTCGAGGCGCAGGTGCTGGCCGACCAGCACGGCAACGTCATCGTCGTCGGCACGCGCGACTGCTCGTTGCAGCGCCGCCACCAGAAGCTGGTCGAGGAGGCCCCCGCGCCGTTCCTGACCGACGAGCAGCGCGCCGAGATCCACCGCTCCGCGCGGGCCATCTGCAAGGAGGCCGGCTACCACGGCGCGGGCACGGTCGAGTACCTGGTCGCGGTGGACGGCACGATCTCCTTCCTGGAGGTCAACACCCGGCTCCAGGTCGAGCACCCGGTCAGCGAGGAGACCGCGGGCATCGACCTGGTCCGCGAGCAGTTCCGCATCGCCGCGGGCGAGGAGCTGCGGTTCACCGAGGACCCGACCCCGCGCGGCCACTCGATCGAGTTCCGCATCAACGGCGAGGACGCGGGCCGCAACTTCCTGCCCGCCCCCGGCACGGTCACCACGTTCACCGCGCCGTCCGGTCCCGGCGTCCGGGTGGACGCGGGTGTCGAGAACGGCACGGTCATCGGCGGCCAGTTCGACTCGCTGCTGGCGAAGCTGATTGTCACCGGCGAGAACCGCACGCAGGCCCTGGAGCGGGCCCGGCGCGCGCTCGACGAGATGGTGGTGGAGGGCATGGCGACCGTGCTGCCGTTCCACCGCGCGATCGTGCGCGACCCGGCGTTCGTCGGCTCGGAGGACGGCTTCACCGTGCACACGCGGTGGATCGAGACCGAGTTCGACAACACCATCCCGCCGTTCACCGACGGCGCGGAGGCCGAGGAGGCCGAGCCGCGGCAGACCCTGGTGGTCGAGGTCGGCGGCCGGCGGCTGGAGGTCTCGCTGCCCGGCGACCTGGCGTTCGCGGGCGGCGGCGCCGGCGCCAAGGCGGGCGTGAAGGCCAAGCCGCGCAAGCGCGCCGGCGGCAAGGGCGGCGCGGCGGCGTCCGGCGACGCGGTGGCCGCGCCCATGCAGGGCACGATCGTCAAGGTCGCGGTCGAGGACGGGCAGCAGGTCGAGGCCGGCGAGCTGATCGTCGTGCTGGAGGCCATGAAGATGGAGAACCCGGTCACCGCGCACAAGGCCGGCGTCGTCACGGGTCTGGCCGCCGAACCGGGCGCGACCGTCACCCAGGGCACGGTCATCTGCGAGATCAAGGAATAGGCTCACCGTGTGAGCGAGCGGGACATCCGGATCGGCGACGCGGAGCGTGAGCACGCGCTCGAACTGCTCGGCACGCACCTCGGCGAGGGGCGGTTGAGCGTGGACGAGTACGGCGAGCGCTCCGCCCGCGTCGCCACCGCGAAGACCCGCGGCGACCTGTACGCGCTCTTCAGCGACCTGCCCGCGCCCCGGCCGCGGTTCGCGCAGGTCGACCCGCTGGTGCCGCCGCCACGCCCGGCGGCCCGGCCCGGTTTCGCGCTCGACCCGCGGCTCGGCAGCGTGGCCGTCACGGCGGTCGCGCTGATCAGCGTGGTGTTGTTCTTCCTGACCAAGACGGTGCTGGTCTTCCTGCTGATCCCCGCGGTGGCGCTGCTCATCGGCCGGATGGGCAGGCGTTGAGCCGACCGTCGTTGCTGCTGCTCGACCTGGACGGCGTGCTGCGCCGGTTCCCGCCGGACGGGCCGATCGAGGACGAGCACGGCCTGCCGCGCGGCACGTTGGCGCGGGTGTCGTTCGCGCTGGCCGGACCCGCGACGACCGGGCGCGTCACGGACGAGGAGTGGCGCGCGGCGGTGCGCGGGCAGCTGGTCTCCGGCGAGGGCCTGTCGCCGGCCCGCGCGGCGGACGCCGTGGCGGCGTGGACCCGGACCGGCGAGGTGATCCCGGAGGCGTTGGACCTCGTGCGGCGGGTCCGCGGGCGGTGCCGGGTGGCGTTGCTGTCCAACGCGACCGACCGGCTGCCGCGCGACCTGGCCGCGCTGGGGTTGGACCGCGAGGTGGACGCGGTCGTGTCGTCCGCGAGGCTCGGGGTGGCCAAGCCGGCGCCCGATGCGTTCCGGCGCGCGTTGCGGGTGCTCCAACATTCCCCGTCGGGGACGTTGTTCTGCGATGACAACGAGGAGAACGCCAGGGCGGCGCGCACCGTCGGCATCGACTCGGTGCACACGCCGGACTTCCCCGCGCTGCGGGAGGCGTTGTCGTCACGGGGATTGCTGGACGACGACGTGACCGCCGCCCCGGGCGGCGCGTCGGGCCGGTTGTTGCTGGTGCTGCACGACCGCGGGGACGCGGAAGAGGCCGCGCGCGAACTGGCGGCGGCCGGGTGGTCGCCGTGCGCGGTGCACAAGGATCTGCTGGCCGGCGAGGACGACGTGGAGGACGCCGACTGGGTGGTCGAGCTGACCACCGGTCCCGACGACCAGCCCGCGTCCGCCCACCGCGGGCTGCTGGAAGAGCTGGCCGGGCGGCACGACGGGTTCGTGACGGACTAGTCTCCCGGCGCATGGAGGCCGTCGAGATCAACGCGGGCGAGTTCTACCTGCGCCAACTCCGCGCGGACGACCGCATCGACGACCGGGTGGCGTTGGTGGGCGGCGGTTTCCTCCCCGACCTGGACGCGGCCGGCGCGCACATCGCCGAACGCGCCCGCCAGTGGGACGCCGACGAGTCCTGCTCCTGGGCGGTCTGCGACCAGCTCACCGGAACAGCGGTGGGCGAGATCACACTGACCCGCGGGGGCGAGCTGAGCTGCTGGACGACACCCGGCTCGCGCGGCAAGGGGATCGCGACCCACGCGACGGCGGCCGTGCTGCGGTTCGGGTTCGGGTTCCTGGACCTGCGCTCGGTCACCGCCAGACCACCGGACGCGGCGGCCCGGCGAGTGGCCGAGAAGTGCGGCTTCACAGCCGGGGGTCCACGCGGCGTGTGGACCCGGCTACGGTAGGTCGTCATGAGGGCTGCTCGGGTGCTCACTGCCACGCTCTGCGCGTTGGCGATGGCCTCCTGCACGCCCTTCCCGGAGAAGAAGGCCGACGGCCGGGTGGACGAACCCCTGACCGCGGCGACGACCACCGTGCCGTCGCTGCCTCCCCGGCCCCGTGAGCTGCGGTTGGACGACGTGGACCCGTGCGCCGTGCTGTCACCGGAGCAGCGCATCGCGCTGAGCCTGGACAACCCGCCCAGCGCCTACGTGGAAGCGAGCTTCGGCAACGCGAAGGCGTGCACCATGCGCAGCAACATCAGCGGGAACGTGGTGCGGCTCGCGCTCGTCACAGTCGAGGGCGTCGGTGTGTGGCTGAGCGAGAACGCCCAGGTGCACGCCGAACCCACGACCGTGGCCGGGTTCCCCGGTCTGGTCGTGCGCACGCCGTCCATGGAGGGCGTGTGCAACGTCGAGGTGGACGTCGCGGAAGGGCAGTTCCTGGACGTGATGTTCCGCGACGGCGGTAACGAAAGAGCGGCGACGCAGGACACGCTGTGCCAGGGGGCGCAACGGGCGGCGGAGGCGGCGGTGGCCGGTTTGCTGCAACGGCGCTGACCCACGCGGGGGATGTGGGCTCGACCCACTCCCCGCTGTCGGACCGTGTGGCTAGAGTGACCATGCGCGAGGAGCGGAACGCGTGACGGGACCGAGGGAAGGCGGGAGGTCGTCGATGCCGGCGGAAGACCACGGCCACGGCGCTGACACGGGCTCACCACCACCCCTGTCGCACACCCTGAACGTCGAGCCGAGCGCGATCCCGAGCCTGCGCAGCGCGTTCGCGGGCGCGTTGACCAAGCTGGACAAGCAGATCGAGCTGGCCATCACCGAGGTCAGGGTCCGACCGTGGGCGGGCGACCCGGTGAGCCGGGACGCCGCGGAGCGGTTCAACGAGCGGTCGCTGGAGTCGGGCGACTCGGCGCTGATCGCGTTGGAGAACTACCAGCGGCAGCTCAAGTCGGCCATGGACGCGCTCGACCTGGTCGAGCGGCAGTACCAGTCCATCGAAGAAGACAACACCGGCTTGATGGGACAGCAGGGCGGCCGCTGAGCGCCCGGCGCAGGCAAGGGGAAGTTCATGCCCGAGGGACACCGCTGGAGCGGGTACAGCCACGAAGAGCTGTACGAGGCGATCAACTCCGGCCCGGGACCGCGGGCCTCGCACGCCTCGATGGAGCGGTGGCAGGGCGTCTCGGCCGCGTTGACCGAGATCAACGCCGAGCTGCACGCCGGCGTGCTGCGGTCCGGGGCGACCTGGGAGGGTTCGGCCGCGGACAAGGCGCGCGTCGGCATCAACCCCCTGGCCGCGTGGGCGGACGACGCCCGTGCCGGCGCCGAGGTGATGCGCACGTCGGCCGAGTTGCAGGCGGAGTACATCGCCAAGGCGCGGGCGGACATGCCGCCGCCGGTGCCCGTGACGGCGGAGAAGCCGAACCTGCTCGTCAGCGCGTTGACCGCGTTGGTGGGCGGGCAGACGGACTACGAGCGCCAGGAGAAGGCGCAGAGCGCGGCCGAGCAGCGCGCGCGTGAGGTCATGACGACCTACGCCTCCAGCACGTTCTCCAACACCAGCACGCTGGGGCAGTTCCACCAGCCGCCGCAGTTGGTGATCAGCGCGCCGGACGTGGCGCGGAACGACGCGGCGGGCGTGTCCGCGCCCGGTTGGGGTTACGGCGGTCCGCGCGGTGGGCGTGGCGGCGGTCGTGGTGGGTGGCGCGGCGGTCGTGGCGGCCGGTCCGGCGGCTGGGCACCGCGTCCCGTGGCGCAGCCGTCGTTCGGCGGGTCGACGGGCACGTCGTCGTCCGCCGGTTCCGTTCCCGGGGCGACCAGGGCCTCGACGGCGGCGTTACCGGCTCCGGCGTCGGCCTCCGGTTCGACGGGGTACGTGCCCGGTGGCGTGATCGGCGGCGCGCAGCAGAACAAGGACAAGCGGAACCCGGCGGTCACCGACACGACCAACGGCCAGCACGCCGGTGCCGGCGGCGCGGGCGGTGGCGGGGCCGGTTCCGGCGGTTCCGGTTCCGGTGCGGGCCAGCAGGTGCTACCCGCTCCCGGCGTGCCGTTGCCGACCGGCACGACGCACGTCAGCTCGGCGGAGTTCGGCGCGTTCGCGACGGCCAACGCGCAGCACGCGGCGGCGGCCGGTCCGGGCGGGTCGACGGGCCTGCTGGGCGCCGGCGGCCAGGCCGGCGGCAACGACACCGTGCACAAGCGCAGCACGCCCGCGCCGGCGCAGCCCGTGTTCGACCCGTTCGGCGGATTGGGTGGTCCTCGTGGCGCGGAAGAGGAAGAGGACGCCACGCACGACGCCGCCGACTACCTTCGGCAGACGGATGACATCTACGGCGTCGGCGGGACCATCTCGCCACCGGTGATCGGGGAGAGCACCACCCACTGATGACGACGTTCGGCTTGGACCTGGGCGGCAACGACGTCCGCGAACCGGTGACCATCTCGGCGCTGGAGTTCGACGTGCTGTGGGAGCACCTGCGGCTGGAGACGATGCCGTTGGTGCTGAAGGTGCCCTCGCCGGGCAAGACGCACGCCGAGCGGGCCGAGCTGGAGCAACGGGTGTGGGCGGACCTCGACCGGCGCGGCCTCGGCCGGCCGGTGGCGCTCGACCCCGCGCTGGAGGACCTGCTGCACCTGCTCAGCCGGCCGGAGCAGGAGGTGGACGGGCGGTTGTGGCTGGGTCGCAGCGTCCGCGTGCTGGCGGCCGCCAAGGGGCGGTCAGGGGTGCTGGCCGTGCTGTCGAACGACCAGCTCACCCTGCGCCCGGCGTCGTCCGAAGGGCTGGCGCGGGAGGCGTTGTCGGTGCTGCCGCCGTTGCCGGCGGGTCCGGGGCACTCGGTGACGTTGCCGAGCGCCGACCTGGACGCCGCCGCGGCCGGCGCGAACACGCCGGACGAGCTGTTCGCCGGGCTGGTGGCGCGGGGCATCCGCCAGGAGGACGCCCGCACGTTGGCCGACATGTTCCGTGACGCGGGCAACCGTGGCCAGTTCGGCGCCGCGTCCCGGGACAAGTGGGGCAAGCGCGTCCGCCAGGACCACGTCGTCGCGTTCTTCGACAACCCCCACGGCCGCTACCTGCAAGTGCGCCGCGCCACCCCCGGCCAACAACCGTGGAGCACCATCTCCCCCGTCGACCTCCGCCGCCTGACCCACCACCTGGAATCCCTCACCACCCCGTGAGTCCAACGCTCACAACGCGAGAGTCCAACGTTCAGAGCACCTGAATTCAACGCTCACGCATCACGGCTTCCCACGATCAGGTGAACCGTGTACGGGATCGATGGTCCCGCCACTCGGTTATGCATGATCGATCTGCCTCCGGGCCTCCACGGCGCTTACCCCCGCACGCGGCTGCACGACCACATCGGCCACCAAGCGGTGAGCCGAGCCATCCGCGACGGCCGCCTGGTCAACTTCTGCCGCACGGTCGTCATCCAGCGCGAACGCATGACGGACCTGCGCACCCGGGCCGCCGCCGCGCTGCTCATGGCCGGAACGGACGCCGTGCTGACCGACCACACGGCGGCCTGGCTCCACGGGTGCACGGCCGCCGAAACCAACCGCGTGCACCTCCTGGTGGACTACGACCGCAGGATTCGGCCACGTCCCGACCTCGCCGTCCACTACCACCAGTACGACCCTGCGGACGTGGTCAACATCGACGGCCTTCGCTGCATGGCGCTCGACTACGTCATCGCCGACCTGCTCTGCCGCGCCCGCCATCGATCCACGGCCCTGGCCTGCGCGGACCAGGCCCTCGGCGCGCTGCCGCCACAGGAGCGGGCGTCGTTCAAGGCCGACCTCGCCGTGCGGATCTCGACCCGTCGCGACCACCGCGGGCGGCGGCGGGCGGTGTTCCTGCTGGATCTCGCCACGGGGCTGCCCGAGTCCGCGGCGGAGAGCTCGCTCCTGCTCACCATCGCCGAGGCCGGCTTCCCGCTGCCCGAACCACAGTTCTCCGTCCGCGACCTGGACGGCCGCGAGATCTGGCGGCTCGACTTCGCCTGGCCGGACAAGCGCGTGGCGCTGGAGTACGACGGCTACGCCGCGCACGTCGACAAGGCCCAGGCCGACCGGTCCCGTGACGAAGACCTGCGACGGCGGGGCTGGAAGGTGCTCCGTGCCGACGTCAGTGACCTGCGCAACCCCGTCCGCCTGTTCCGGCAGCTGAGTGTTGAACTCGGGAGTCCTGAACGTAGGACTCACGAGTTCTGGGTGTAGGACTCACGCGCGTTGAACGTTGGACTCACGCGACGTGAAGGTTGGACTCTCGGGTCAGGGGCCGATGCCTTGGCAGGGGCGGGTGCGCAGGTCGGCGACGTAGTCGTCGGGAGCGCCCGCGGCTTCGGCGGCGTCGGCGACGACGCCGATGTAGCGGGCCGAGGGCAGTCCCCCCTCGTAGGCGTCCAGCACGTAGAGCCAGGCGGTCACCGAGCCTTCCAGGGTCTGGACGCGCAGGCGGATCTTCTTGTAGAGGCCGAGCGCGCCTTCCCAGCGGTCGAGGCGGGACTCGTCACGCGGGCTCACGTCGTAGAGCACGCAGAACACCTGCGAGTCCGGGTCTTCGACGATGGTGGCGAGCGCGCCCTCCCAGCCCAGGTCCTCGCCACCGAACGTCAGACGCCATCCGGCGAGCCACCCGGTCCCCGCCATCGGGGAGTAGGGGGCTCGCTCCATCATCTGGTTCGGGTCCATGTTGGACCCGTACGCGGCATAGAGCGGCACGACCACAGCCTAGCGACCTCGCGATCACCGCGAGGTACGAGAAGACCGGACGACACACCCCGACACCCGACCGCGTACGGTTACCACCGGTGCGAACAGCACCGACGACCCTGAGGAGGACGTGGCGTGACCCGCATCGTCATCATGGGCGGTGGCCCCGCAGGTTACGAGGCGGCACTGGTCGCGGCCCAGCACGGGGCCGACGTGACCATCGTCGAACGGGAAGGTCTCGGCGGCGCCTGCGTGCTCTACGACTGCGTGCCGTCGAAGACGTTCATCGCCTCCGCGGGCGGCCGCAGCGCCTTCCGCAACGCCGGTGAGCTGGGCATTCGCACGAACAACGCGGAAGCCGCGGTCGAACTGCCGGTCGTCCACGGACGGGTGAAGGGTCTCGCGCTCGCGCAGTCCGCCGACGTCCGCGCCCGCCTCCAGCGCGAGGGCGTGCGCATCGTCAACGGCGTCGCGAAGTTCTGCGACAACGCCAAGGGCCTCGCCCAGCACGAGGTCGTCGCCGTCACCGAGGACGGCGCGAAGGAGGTCCTGCCCGCCGACGTGGTGCTCATCGCGACCGGCGCGACCCCGCGCGTGTTGCCCGGCGCCGAGCCCGACGGCAAGCGGATCCTCACCTGGCGCCAGATCTACGACCTCCCCGAGCTGCCCGAGCACCTGGCCGTCATCGGGTCGGGTGTCACCGGTGTGGAGTTCGCCTCCGCGTACACCGAACTCGGCGTGAAGGTGACCATGGTCTCCAGCCGCGACCGGGTGCTCCCGCACGAGGACGCCGACGCGGCCGCGGTGCTGGAGGACGTGTTCGCCGAACGCGGCACCGCCGTGGTCAAGCACGCCCGCGCCGACCGGGTCGAGAACGTCGGCCACGGCGTCCTGATTCACCTGGAAGACGGTCGCACGATCGAGGCCAGCCACGCCCTGATGACCGTCGGCTCGGTCCCGAACACCACCGACATCGGCCTGGACAAGATCGGCATCGAACCCGGCCGCGGCGGCTACATCCCGGTCGACCGGGTGTCGCGCACGAACATCTCCGGCGTCTACGCCGCGGGCGACTGCACGGGCGTCCTGCTGCTCGCGAGCGTCGCCGCCATGCAGGGCCGCATCGCCATGTGGCACGCCCTGGGCGAGGGCGTCAGCCCGATCAAGCTCAAGACGGTCGCGGCGAACGTGTTCACCAACCCCGAGATCGCGAGCGTCGGCATCAGCCAGCAGGCGATCGACTCCGGCGAGGTGCCCGCGCGCACGATCATGCTGCCGCTGGCCACCAACCCGCGGGCCAAGATGGAGGGCCTGCGCCGCGGTTTCGTGAAGCTGTTCTGCCGGCCGGCCACGGGCGTGGTGATCGGCGGCGTGGTCGTCGCGCCGAACGCCAGCGAGCTGATCCTGTCGATCACCCTGGCGGTGCAGAACCAGCTCACGGTGGACGACCTCGCCACCACGTTCTCCGTCTACCCGTCGCTGACCGGCTCGATCACCGAGGCCGGCCGCCAGCTCATGCGCCACGACGACCTGGACTGAGCCCGACCGGGGGCGTCGCCCGGACGACGACGCCCCCGCCGGGTCACTCCACCCAGTCGAACGTCCTGGTCACGGCCTTCTTCCACTGCGCGTACGTCGCCTCGCGGGCCTCGGGGTCCAGCTCCGGGTCCCACTGCTTGTCCTGCGCCCAGTTCTGCCGGATGTCGTCCTCCGACTCCCAGAACCCGACCGCCAGCCCCGCCGCGTACGCCGCGCCCAGCGCGGTCGTCTCGTTGACCACCGGCCGGATCACCGGCACGCCCAGGATGTCCGCCTGGAACTGCATCAGCAGCTCGTTCACCACCATGCCGCCGTCGACCTTCAACGCCTTCAGCGGCACACCCGAGTCGGCGTTCATCGCGTCGATCACCTCACGGGTCTGGAACGCCGTGGCCTCCAGCACCGCGCGGGCCAGGTGCCCCTTGTTCACGAACCGGGTGAGGCCGACGATCGCGCCCCGCGCGTCCGACCGCCAGTACGGCGCGAACAACCCGGAGAACGCGGGCACGAAGTACGCGCCGCCGTTGTCCTCCACCGAACGGGCGTGCTGCTCGATCTCGGCGGCCGACGAGATCAGGCCGAGGTTGTCGCGCAGCCACTGCACGAGCGACCCCGTCACCGCGATCGAGCCCTCCAGCGCGTACACCGGCTCCCGCGACCCGATCTTGTAGCAGACCGTGGTGAGCAGGCCGTTGTCGCTCATCACCTTGTCCGTGCCGGTGTTGAGCAGCACGAAGTTGCCGGTGCCGTAGGTGTTCTTCGCCTCGCCCGGCGACAGGCACGCCTGCCCGAACGTCGCCGCCTGCTGGTCGCCGAGGATGCCCGCGATCGGCACGCCGGCCAGCGCGCCGCGGGCGCGGACCTTGCCGTACTCCTCGGACGACGACTTGATCTCCGGCAGCATCGACAGCGGGATGCCCATGTCGGCCGCGATGCCCTCGTCCCAGTTCAGCGTGTCGAGGTCCATCAGCAGCGTGCGGGACGCGTTGGTCGGGTCGGTGACGTGCACACCGCCCTCGACCCCGCCCGTCATGTTCCACAGCACCCAGGTGTCCATGTTGCCGAACAGCAGGTCACCGGCCTCGGCCCGCTCCCGCGCGCCCTCGACGTTGTCCAGGATCCAGCGGACCTTCGGCCCGGAGAAGTACGTCGCCAGCGGCAGGCCGGTCTTGTCCCGGTAGCGCTCCTGACCGCCGCCCAGCGCGGCCAGCTCCTGGCAGATCCGGTCCGTGCGCGTGTCCTGCCAGACGATCGCGTTGTAGACCGGCTGCCCCGTGGTCCTGTCCCACACCAGCGCGGTCTCGCGCTGGTTGGTGATGCCGACCGCGGCGATGTCCGCGACGGTGAGGTCGGCCTTGGCCAACGCGCCCGCCGCGACCTGCCTCGTGTTGGTCCAGATCTCGTTGGCGTCGTGCTCGACCCACCCGGCCTTGGGGAAGATCTGCTCGTGCTCCTTCTGGTCCACGGAGACCACGCGACCGGAGTGGTCGAAGACCATGCACCGCGTCGACGTCGTGCCCTGGTCGATCGCGGCCACGTACTTCGTCATGCGCTGGAGTCCTTTCAGACCGGGAGAACCAGGTACAGGAGTGCGGCGAGCAGGCCGCCGAGCAGCGGGCCGACCACCGGCACCCAGGCGTAGCCCCACTCGGCGCTGCCCTTGTCGCGGATCGGCAGGATCGCGTAGGCGATGCGGGGCCCGAGGTCGCGGGCGGGGTTGATGGCGTACCCCGTGGGGCCACCGAGCGAGGCGCCGATGCCGATCACGACGAACGCCACGCCCGCGTAGCCGAGGGCCGCGTTGCCGAGCTGCGGGACGCCGTCCACGGCCCCCTTCGCGCCCGGGCTGAGCAGCACCCACACGACCAGCACGAACGTGCCGATCACCTCGGTGACGACGTTCCAGCCGGCCTTGGGGATGGTCGGACCGGTGCAGAAGATGCCGCGCGTGCCCGCCGGGTCGTCGTGCGCGTCGAACTGCGCCTTGTACGCGAGCCAGGCGACGACCGCGCCGAGGAACGCGCCGACCATCTGGGCCGCGAAGTAGACAGGGACCTGCGCCCACGGCGTCTTGCCGGCGACCGCGAGGCCCAGCGTGACCGCGGGGTTGAGGTGAGCGCCGCTCGGTGCGGCGATGCTGGCGCCCGCGAAGACCGCGAACCCCCAGCCGACGTTGATCAGGAGCCACCCGCCGGCGTTGCCCAACGTGTCCTTCAGGACGACGTTGGCGACGACACCCGCGCCCAGCAGGACCAGGATCGCGGTGCCCAGCACTTCCCACACGAAGATCGAGCCACTGCTCACTCGCCGACCTCCTCGCGTTGACAGGAGGCAGCGCGGTCCGGGTCCGGCGGCGCTGCCCACCCCACAATGCCCGTTGACGCTAGTTCCGGCCTGATCGGTTGTCCACGGGTGGCGTACCAGCGGGTAACGTGGTCGAGTCAGTCCTTGGTCGGGCCGTCGAGTCGAGCATCAGGGAGGCGCCAGTGGTCACGCGCAAGCACCCCGCCAACGCGGGTCGGCTGGGGCCGCTCGAGCGCGCGGAGTCCTGGGAACGGCTCGGCGCGGAGACCTTCGACCTGGTGATCATCGGTGGCGGCGTGGTCGGCGTCGGCTCCGCGCTGGACGCCGCGACCCGCGGCCTGCGGGTGGCCCTGGTCGAGGCGCGCGACCTGGCCTCGGGCACGTCGAGCCGGTCGTCCAAGCTCTTCCACGGCGGGCTGCGGTACCTGGAACAACTCGAGTTCGGGCTGGTGCGCGAGGCCCTGCGGGAACGCGAACTGATGCTGACCCGCCTCGCCCCGCACCTGGTCAAGCCGGTGTCGTTCCTGTACCCCCTGACGCACCGCGTCTGGGAACGCCCCTACACCGCCGCCGGCCTGCTCATGTACGACACGATGGGCGGCGCGCGCTCCGTGCCGGGGCAGAAGCACCTGACCAAGGCGGGCGCGCTCCGCCTCGTGCCCGCCCTCAAGCCCACCGCGCTCATCGGCGGCATCAGGTACTACGACGCGCAGGCCGACGACGCCCGCCACACCATGATGGTCGCGCGCACCGCCGCCCACTACGGCGCCGTCGTCCGCACGTCCACCCAGGTCGTGGGCTTCCTCCGGGAGGCCGACCGGGTCTCCGGCGTCCGCGTGCGCGACGTCGAGGACGGCCGCGAGACCTCCGTGCGCGCCCACGCCGTGATCAACGCGACCGGCGTCTGGACCGACGAGCTGCAACGCCTCTCGGGCAGCCGGGGCCGCTTCCGCGTCCGCGCGTCCAAGGGCGTCCACATCGTCGTGCCGAGGGACCGGATCGTCTCCGAGTCGGGCCTGATCCTGCGCACGGAGAAGTCGGTGCTGTTCGTCATCCCGTGGCGCAACCACTGGATCGTCGGCACCACCGACACGGACTGGAACCTCGACCTGGCCCACCCGGCCGCCACCCGGGCCGACATCGACTACATCCTGGAGCACGTCAACGAGGTCCTGGCGACCCCGCTGACCCACGACGACATCGAAGGCGTCTACGCCGGCCTGCGCCCGCTCCTCGCCGGCGAGAGCGAGTCCACCTCCAAGCTCTCCCGCGAGCACGCCGTGGCCAGGGTCGCCCCGGGCCTGGTCGCCATCGCCGGCGGCAAGTACACCACCTACCGCGTGATGGGCGCGGACGCCGTGGACGCGGCCTCCGTCGACCTGCCGGGCCGGATCCAACCTTCCATCACCGACAAGGTCCCGCTGATCGGCGCCGACGGCTATCACGCCCTGGTCAACCAGGTGGACCACCTGGCCACCCGCTACGGCCTGCACCCCTACCGCGTCCGCCACCTCCTGGACCGCTACGGGTCACTGGTCCACGAAGTCCTCGAATCCGCCGACCCGGAACTCCTCAAACCGGTCCCCGGCGCACCCGACTACCTCCAGGTGGAAGTGGTCTACGCCGCCTCCCACGAAGGCGCGCTGCACCTGGAGGACGTCCTCACCCGCCGCACCAGGATCTCGATCGAGTACCCCCACCGCGGCGTCGACTGCGCCCTCCCGGTCGCCCGCCTGATGGCCACCGTCCACAACTGGGACGACGCCATGATCGACCACGAGGTCTCCGTCTACACGGCCCGCGTCGACGCCGAACGCGCCTCCCAAACCGAACCGGACGACCAAGCCGCCGACGCCGTCCGCTCCTCCGCCCCGGAAGCCCGCCCCGAGATCGTCGAACCGGTCAGCTGACCCCAACCCACAACGCCGAGGTCAACCACCTGCTGCCCTTCCCCAACAGAAGGGTTCCGTGTCATCCCGCCGACCTGGCGCAGCCCTACCGCGCGTGTCAAGGGGGCGCTTCCAGCCCTACCGCAACAGTGGGCTGGAAC